>JAZODQ010000118.1:0-3734 GCA_045597105.1 Acetatifactor sp. | reverse complement strand
TCTGGCACACGCCCAGTACCATGCGTCCGATTTTCACTTCTGACATTAGCTCATATTCCTCTCTACATCTATTACGCTTTCGATACCACGCAGTTTATCGATAATTCTCTGTAATTCATCCCTGCCGGATATCTCAAAGGTAGTCTGCAGGGTCGCAAGGCCCTGTCTGTTCACTCTGGTATTCATGGTCAAAATATTAATATCTTTTTCCGTAAGTGCCCTGGATACATCTGCCAGCAAACCGTTACGGTTATTGGCAAATATCTGAATCTCTGCGGTATATTTCTCCATACCGTTATTGTCAGGTGCCTGCCACTCTGCATCAATCAGTCTGACTCTCTCTATTTCAGGCAGATTCAGTACATTTACACAGTCTGTACGATGAATGGACACGCCTCTGCCACGGGTTACGAAGCCCACGATCTCATCACCGGGCACGGGAGAGCAGCATTTGGAATATCTGACGGACAGGTCTGCGATACCTTTTACCACAATACCACCCTTATGTCGCATATGGTTAGGTTTGGCAGCTGCTACAGCCGCGGCTTCCTCTATGGCAGCCAGCACCTCTTCGTTGGTTAATTCCTTCTTGTGATCCTTATCATAGTACTCCTGCAGCTTGTTGGCCACCTGGCCTTCCTTCAATGCACCGTGACCGATGGCAGCCAGCACACTGTCCCAGTCATGGAATCCGTACTTTCTGCAAATGGCCTCCATATAATCAGGCTTCGTCAGGTTGGTCAATACCAGACTCTTTGCTTTACAGTAAGCAGCCAGCATTTCCTTACCCTTCAGAATATTATCTTCCTTCAGCTCATTCTTGAACCACTGATTGATTTTATTTTTAGCCTGGGTACTCTTTACCACATTTAACCAGTCACGGCTGGGGCCCTTGGTGTTCTGTGAAGTGATAATCTCCACCCTGTCACCGTTTTTCAGCACATAATCAATGGTTACCAGCTTATTATTTACTCTGGCACCTACCATTTTATTACCTACTGCCGAATGAATGGCATAAGCAAAATCAATAGGTGTGGAACCGGCAGGTAAATTCTTCACCTCGCCTGTGGGAGTAAAGCAATATACACTGTCCGAAAACAAATCCAGGTCATTTTTGAGCAGATTCATGAACTCTCTGTTATCGGACATATCCTGCTGCCATTCCAAAATCTGGCGCAGCCATACCAGCTTCTCTTCCTCCTGGCCTTCTACCTTCTTGCCGTCGGAAGCATCCTTGTACTTCCAATGGGCCGCGATACCGTACTCAGCTGCCTTATGCATCTCCATGGTACGAATCTGTATCTCAAAAGGCTGTCCCGTAGTACCAATCAGCGTAGTATGCAGGGACTGATACATATTGGGCTTGGGCATGGCGATATAATCCTTAAATCTGCCCGGAATGGGTTTATACATTTCATGAATAACACCCAGCGCCGCATAACAATCCTTCACACTGTCCACGATGATTCTGACAGCGAACAAATCATATATCTGGTCCAGGGTCTTATTCTGGTTCTTCATCTTTTTATAAATGCTGAAGAAATGCTTCACACGACCGTCAATCTTCGCAGGAATACCTGCATTTTCAATGTGTTCACTGACCTCTTCAACAATACTCTTAATATAACTTTCACGCACGCTCTTACGCACGGCAATCTTGTCCACCAGATCATAATAAACATCCGGCTCCAGATATTTCAGAGACAAATCATCCAGCTCTATCTTAATCTTGCTGATACCCAGTCTCTGGGCAATGGGACTGTAAATCTCCAGTGTCTCCTTGGCAATACGCTGCTGACTTTCCGGCTTTTGATACTTCAGTGTACGCATGTTGTGCAGACGGTCTGCCAGTTTAATCAGGATAACACGGATATCCTTTGCCATGGCAAGGAACATTTTACGCAGATTCTCTGCCTGCATCTCCAGCTTTGCATCCGGACCCTCGCCTGCAGATAAAGGAATATTTTCCAACTTGGTCACACCATCTACCAGAAGTGCCACATCCTCGCCGAATTCCTTTTTCAGGTCCTCTTCCGTCATAATGGTATCTTCCACTACATCATGCAGAATACCTGCAATGGTAGTTTCCTTATCCATTTCCAAATCAGCCAGTATCATCGCCACATTTAAGGGGTGAATGATATAAGGCTCACCAGACTTACGAAGCTGATCTTTATGTGCATCGTCGGCTATTTTGAAAGCCTTTTCAATCATGGATATGTCATCGCTGGGATGATATTTGCGGACACGACTAATAAGGTCCTGATAGAGCGTATCGGGAGCCACAAATTCTCGTGCTTTAATTATGGTACCGTCATAAAATACGGCATCTTTCTTTTCTTCTGTCCTATCTGTCATAGAGATTACACCATGCCTTTTATTTTAGCCTTCCCTATTTTCCGGGATAACAAATCGCTGCGTCCAGACGATAACCCTCCAGCTTCTTACGTCCTTCCAGACCTGCCAGCTCCATGAGAACCACCACGCCTACTACTTCACCGCCCAAGGATTCTATCAGCTTAATCATGGCCTCAGTGGTACCGCCGGTTGCTATCAGATCATCCACAACAAGTACCTTCTGACCGGGCTTAATACTGTCCTTATGCATTTCGATGGTAGCCTGACCATATTCCAGCTCATAGGATACCTCTACTGTCTCACGGGGCAGCTTACCCTTTTTACGAATCAGTACAAAGGGCTTTTTGTTATTATATGCAATAGGAGTACCAAAAATAAAGCCTCTGGATTCTGCTCCTGCCACTACATCATATTCCAAATCGGAAACAAGCTCCTGCATGGTATCAATAGCCAGCTGTAAACCGTCCGCATCCTGCAAAACACTGGTTACATCACGGAAGATAATACCCTCCTCCGGAAAATCAGGTATACTTACTACATAATCCTCTAACTTTTTCATAGCACTCCCTTCCGACATCCTCTCAGACCGGATGTCTCCACTTACTTTTACGGGTAAAATCAATTTATCCCGGCTTATATCCTAAGAAAGAGTCCGCAAGCGAACCCTTTCTGTGTTTATTTATATATACATTTACGGTATCAGCAAAGTTTGTGACGCATGACACAAGTTTGCAATAGAAAACCCTGATTTATTTTTTACCACAGCACTTCTTATACTTTTTGCCGCTTCCGCAAGGACAGGGATCGTTGGGATATACCTTGTCCCCTTTTACGATAGTAGTAGAAGACTTCTGCTCCTTATAAAGAGCCTTTCTGGTCTCTTCATCAAAGATAGCGTTCCACTCCTCTAAGTTGTACAACCAATCAGCATCTGCAGCAACCATGTTCTTGTAAAGTAATGCTTTATCATAACCTAAGTTTACTACAGTATCCTCTTCCATCTCCTCGATAGGATTGGGATTGATCAAGCTGTCATTGATACCATCCAGGAATCCTGTCATGGTCATAACCTTCACGCCGAATCTCTCAGCCAGTTCCTTTACGGTACCGGTTATCACTTCATCGGGTGTCTTTAAAATCTCAGCATAAATTTCCTTCTCTTCGTTAAAATATACTGTCCAAAGTCTCTGCAGAACATCCTTTCCTGTCTGTTCGTTATACGCAACTTTTCTCCACTGCTCTAATAATGCCATGTCTATACTACCTTCCTTATTATTCTTTAAAGTATTTCATAAATGATAGTATATAACAGTTTACCGAGTAAAACAACAAAAAAGTTGCTTTTCTGTCTCTTTTTCTATATATAATTTGCCAAA
>JAZODQ010000117.1:0-18793 GCA_045597105.1 Acetatifactor sp. | reverse complement strand
TGTTCAAGGCCATAAAAACAGTGACCTGATTCCAAAGCTCCGCACATAAGAAAATCTCACATTTGCTTCTAAAACAATAGCCACCGTACTTTCGCCACGGACACAGGTCGGCAGATGTACTTACTGGAAAAGACGCAAATCATAAGGGATTGCAAAGGTGACTTTGTCAGAAACACCACATTTGGCACACCATCACTTTCTCCGGCTCCTATGGCCCCCTAAGGCACGGACATGGGACGGCGAGATTAAACTAAAAGACATTGATTAATAATTCCCTGGGAGAGTACCTGGTAAAAGGTATTTCTCCCAGTTTTTTTTGTTTTTTGCTTTTTTGCTTGACAAAATAGAAACAAGAGATTATATTAAGTGTATTAAGAGGATTAATACACTTGTGATGTGTAAGTCCCGGAAAGGAGAGACAGTGATTCTTTTAGATTACAGGGATAAGCGGCCTATATATGAACAGGTAGTGGAAAAGCTGGAGCGTCTGATTGTGGGCGGCGGTTTGGAAGCAGAGACCAAAATGCCCAGTGTGCGCAGTCTTGCTATGGAACTGTCGGTGAATCCCAATACTATCCAGAGGGCCTATGCCCAGTTGGAACAGGAGGGATACTTGTATACGGTGTCAGGCAGGGGAAGCTTTGTGGCACCTGCAAGTGAATGGCGGGAAAGCAAGCAGCAAAAGGTTTTAAAAGAATGGGATGATATCACTGCCCAGGTGCGGGCTGTGGGAGTTTCCAAGGAGAAGTTATTAGAACGTATTATGAAGATATACGGGGAGGCAGACAATGATTGAAGTAAAAGAATTAAGTAAAAGCTTTGATACAATCAAGGCTGTAGATAATATATCTGCCTGTATTGAGGAAGGCCATGTGTTTGGGCTGATAGGAACCAACGGTGCAGGTAAGTCCACCTTTATGAGGATGCTTAGTGGCGTGCTTAAGGCGGATGAAGGAGTGATTTTAGTAGATGGGGAAAGTGTATATGATAATCCGCAGGTGAAGGCTAAGATATTTTACATATCTGATGACCAGTATTTCTTTAAAAGTGGTACGGCCATGGATATGTTGCATTTATATCAAACCTATTATCCGGAGTTTCAGGCTGAAAAGTTTTTGGACTTATTGGCTAAACTGGGATTGGATGCCAAGCGTAAGATTAATACTTTTTCAAAGGGTATGAAGAAGCAGTTGTCTGTAGTGTGTGGTATTTGTGCCAACACCAAGTATCTGCTTTGTGATGAAACCTTTGATGGTCTGGATCCCGTAATGCGACAGGCAGTGAAAACACTGTTTATCAAAGAGATAGAGGAAAGGGGATTGACCCCCATCATTGCTTCCCACAATTTAAGAGAGCTGGAAGATATCTGTGAGTATGTGGGATTGCTGCATAAGGGAGGCATACTGCTTGCTAAGGATTTGGACGATATGAAGTTAAATATTCACAAAATACAGTGCGTAGTGAAGGAAGAGGGCATGATGGAGCAAATCAAAGAGCGTCTGGATGTGGTAACAACGGATAACAGAGGTGCCCTGTATACCTTTACGGTACGGGGAAGCCGCGAAGAGGTGACAATTGTGATGGAGGATTTGCATCCTGTGTTCTATGAATTGTTGCCACTGTCTCTTGAGGAGATATTTATCAGTGAAACGGAGGTAAAAGGATATGACGTCAAAGCACTCCTTTTTTAAATACATGAGAGAAGATTTGAGACATAAGATTTGGATGCTGGCGCTGTCCGTGCTGGGGAATTTTCTGGCGCTTCCGGTGGCCTATCTGATTATGAACCGTAGCTATGATTATAATATTACGGATCAATTTGATGTTGTAAAGTATGCAGAAGGTTATATAGGCCATAATATCAGTTTCTTTGGAGAATATCTCACTGTGGCAGGGGGAATCATCGCGTATGCCGGCGCAGTGTTGGTGGGACTGTTTGGTTTTCGTTATTTATTTAAAAAGAAAATGGTAGACACCTATCACAGTATGCCTATCAAGAGAAATAAATTGTTCCTGGTAAACTATATAAACGGTATTTTGGTGTGGCTGTTGCCCTTGCTGGGATGTCTGCTAATCACCACCTTGCTTTCCGTCATCAATATGAATCGCCATGCGGCTGTTGCACTTAACATACAGGTGATAGGCCAGTTGTTGAAGCAGCTGGGGATTAGTTTAGGTACATTGCTTGTAAGCTATCTGTTGGTATATCATCTGGTGCTGATTGCAGTAATGATTAGCGGTAACATTCTCAATACACTGGTTTCTGCATGTATATTGGGAGTAGGTGCTGTTTCTGTTTATTTGTTGGGGTATGCATTTTTGGAAATGTACATGGATACCTTTTACGGTACAGGTGCGGGAGCAGAGGTTGCAATATATATTTCACCCTTGGTATCCGCCGGATATGTTTTGTATATGCGTATTGCAGGGGAAGGTTTTGGAACCGTACTGAGTATCAATGTATTGCTCACGCTTTTACTGGGGGTACTTGCATGGTATTTGTACCTGAAACGTGCATCCGAGCTGGCAGAACAGGGAATTAAGAACAAGGTGGCAACCTTTATTATGAAGCTGGTGACCGGCGTGGCAGCCGGCATGGGTGGCTGGCTATTCTTTGTCATGATTACCCAGTACGACAGCTATGGCTGGGGCATATTTGGTGCGGTGTTGGTATCTGTTGTGGTATTTGGCGTACTGGATATGATTTTCCATATGGACTTCAAGGCATTTGTGGCAAGTAAATTTACCATGGCAGGATGTACGGTTTTAACGGTTCTGATATGTTTGGCTTTCAGTTTGGACTGGCTTGGGTATGATGCTTATGTGCCGGATGCAGAGGATGTGAAGTCCCTGGCATTCTACAGTACTGATTATTCTAACCGTGCCTATTATTATGGGGGAGAGGACTGGCCTCTGGATAGTATGCAGATAGAGGATAAGCAGGCAATTGTTGCTTTTCTTACTGCAGGCGTAAATAATGTGGATTACGTACCGTATGTAGAAAGCTACAATTCCTTCGGTGATGCATATTATTATGCCACTGATTCCAGAGACACTATGGAGGTAAAGGTTACTCTGGAAAACGGCAGGGAATATTACAGAAACTATGCTTATCTGGCGAAGGACAAGGATGTTGTGTGGCCTTTGATTACAGACCCTGAGTATGTGGAAAGTGTATACATGATCGATGAAAAAAGACTGTCAGAGATGAATTCTGTGACAATCCGTAATGCTTGCAGATACCTGGCAGATGAATTGGAGGATAAGGAGCTGATAGAGCATCTTGTGGTTGCATACAATCGTGATTTGACTGAAAATCCGGAAGAAACCATTGCGGGAGAAGGCAGACTCCTTGGAGAAATCAGAATATTCGCCGACAATTATAATCATCGTAGAACCATTGATGTATATGAAGGTATGGACTATACCATGGCGGCATTGCAGGCAGCAGGGTATGGAGAGTTGCGTGCACTGAAGCCGGAAGAGGTGACGTCCATTTATATCAGCATGGATTACTACTTCCGGGAAGAAGAACTGCAGAATGTGGATGTTGAGCAGTATGTAAGGGAACAGTTCGGACTGGATATTGAGACAGAGGAATCTGAAAAAGAAGGTACCGATATTGTGAGTGATATAAAAGAGACTGTGATTGTGGAGGCTACAGAACAGGCTGTGGCGTGGGAAAGTGGTAGCTATGCTGTACAAATTAAGGCTACCATTACAGACAGTGCAACCATTCAGGAACTGTTACCACTGCTTCATTATGATACGCCCAATCGTGGACAGGCTGTTTTCGCCAAGTCCATGGCAGGTGGAATCATTATTGAAGATACAGACGGAAATCACTGGGATGCTTATATACGAAGCGGTGAACTGCCGGAGAAATGTTTAAAGTTTTTTGAAATGAAAACAACAGAAGAACAGTAATTTCTTTTTTACAGAAGGGCCCCCATTGGTCAGGAAAATTTTGCATGGACAAATGCCATGTAAGATTGTAGACCAATGGGGATTTTTTTAGTACAATAATAGAGAATGGGATGTATAAGAAGAAACATATATACCGTAAAGCGTATGTGGAGCAAACATGAGGGAGCGTGTGTTATGGATATCAACGTAATCATGCAGCAGATAAATCTTTTACTACAGGAAAATGAGGTGGTAAAGGCAGAGGAAGCATTCTTGGATGGGCTGGCGCAGGCAATGTCAGAGGATACCGGTGTTGCACTGCAGCTGCTCAATGAACTGCTTGGATTTTACCGGGAGACCGGGCAGACGGAGAAGTCCTATAAAACTGCCAAGCAGGCACTGGATTTGGCCGAAAAGATGGGGATATCCGGTACGGTGCCCTATGCGACCACTCTGCAGAATGTGGCCAATGCATACAGGGCAGGAGGCCGGTTGGCGGATTCCCTGAAGGCATATAAGGAGGCTGCTGAGATATACGAAAAGACTTTGTCTTCTGATGATATGCTGGTGGCAGGACTGCATAATAATCTGAGCCTGCTCTATCAGGAGATGGGAGAATTTGCAAAAGCGAAAGAAGAACTACAAAAGGCACTCCAGGTGGTAGAGAAGAAAGAGGCACTGTTTGAAATTGCCGCTACTTATACCAATCTGGCGGGTACCTGTTTACAATTGGGGGAGCAGGCAGAGGCATTTTCCTATGCCAGAGAGGCTGTGGAAAAGTTTGAAGCATTACAGCAGGAGGGTACTCACTATTGTGGTGCACTGACTGCTCTAGGCAGTTGCTACTTTGAGCAGAAGGAATATGGGCAGGCGCTGGAGGTTTTTCATAGGGCGTTGGCTATTATGGATAAGAAAAAGGAACGGACCAGGTTTTATGAGCGTCTGCAGGAGCGCATTCAGGCCTGCGAAGAGGCCATGCATATGAAGGGGCTTACTTTGTGCAGACGATATTACGAGACATATGGTGCGCCTATGATTGCGGAGAAGTTTCCGGCATACCGGAATCGGATTGCAGTAGGTCTGGTGGGGGAAGGCTCGGACTGCTTTGGCTATGATGATGCCTACTCTGCAGATCACGATTTTGGTCCCGGATTCTGCATGTGGGTAAGTGATGCGACCTATGAGGAAATCGGTGAGCAGTTACAGCAGGCTTATGAGCAGTTGCCGGTTACCTTTGAGAGTTATACCCGAAGAGAAAGTAGTTATGGCAGAGGCAGACGGGGTGTTTGCAGAATCAAAGATTTTTATGTACGGCTACTGGGAACGGATTGTCCGGAGCAGATAAATTGGCAGCAGGTAAGCGACAGTGCCTTGGCGGCAGCAGTGAGTGGTGAAGTATTCCGGGATGAAGAAGGTCTTTTTACGGATATCCGTAAAAAGCTGCAACAGGGCTATCCTTTACAGGTGCGTTATCTGAGAATGGCCCAGGCTGCTGCAGAATTTGCCCAGTGTGCCCAGTATAATTTCCCAAGAATGAGTAAGCGAGGGGACTTTGTGACTGCGGAAATGATGCGCAGTGATGGTATCAAGGCAGCTATGAAGCTTCAGCATTATCTGGAAAACCGTTATCCCATACATGATAAGTGGCTATACAGAAGTCTGCAAAAAAGCGAGCAGGGATGCGGGCTGGCAAGGATGATAGAAGGAATCCTAAGCGGTGAAAAGAAAGACTGGGAAAAGGCTTCCCGGGATTTGGAGGCACTGGGAAGCTATCTGGTACAGGAGCTTTACCGCACAGGCTTTATCAGTGATATAGACACCTATCTGGATGCACATGCGCCGGAACTGATTTTTAAGGCTTCTGCTGCGGCAGATACAGTAGAAACATTGGCGGATAAAATCACTTCCATAGAGTTTGAAGCCTTTGATAAGGTACAAAATGTAGGAGGCAGAGCTTCCTGTCAGAATGACAGATATACCTTTGCCATCATGAGAAAGAGCCAGTACCTGACCTGGAACCATACGATGCTGCTGCAATATTTCTATGATTTCAGCCGCGAATATGCACAGGGACATAATCTGATAGAAGAAAAATATGGACGTATGATGGAGAGTACTGCACCGGCAGAATATGAAGCAATGAAGGAGTATTTCCCGATTCTTTCACCGGAAAAACAGGCGATTATCCAACAGATTGTACAAATGCAGGTGGCTTGGATGGAAGAGTTTGCTGAACAGTATCCTGCCCTTGCAGGCCGTGCCAGAAGTATTCGAAGTACAGAGGATCATTTGTACAATACCTCCTATGAGACCTATTTGCGAGGAGAAATCAGTACCTATTCCGACAAAATGCTGGAGCTTTACGGCAGATATGTGGTGGAATATGCCAGAGCAGGCAGGAATCCGGCTTATGAGATTATGCGTCATACGGCCGGATTATATGGATATGCGGGATTGGATGCAGCAGAGGCCGGGTTAAAAAGAAATGAACAGAAATGCGTTTTGCTTATGAATAATGAGAAAGAGGATTTGAAATGAAATTAAAATTTTTACCGCTATTACTGGCATGCATATTACTGGTTGGTTGCGGTGCCGAGGAAGAGAGCGGCGCGTTGGGTACTATGGGCGAGGATATGGTGGAACAGGCCTATGGTATTGCAGAAGACAATAATGCCATAGACACGGAAACGGGTGAAAGTCAGGCAGATTCTGAAGACGTGCAGGAACCCTATGTATTGACTTTCGAAGCAACTACTGTGAATGGCGAGGATTTGACTTCGGAGTGCTTTGGAGAGTCCAAGCTGACCATGTTGAATGTGTGGGGGACCTATTGCGGGCCTTGTTTAAACGAGATGCCCTATCTGGGAGAAATTGCAACTGCCTATGATAAGGCCGATTTTCAGATGATTGGTATTATCTGTGATGTGGAAGAAGAGAGTGAAGATGAAGACGTGGCATATGCAAAGAATCTCATAGAGCAGACCCAGGCAAATTATCAGCATTTGTTGCTGAGTGAATCACTTTATAGTAATCTGGTAAGTGCTGTTACGGCAGTACCTACTACCTTTTTTGTGAATCAAAAGGGAGAAGTGCTAGGTTATGTGGTAGGTGCCCTGGAGAAGGAAAACTGGGAGGAACTGATTAATGACCTTTTGGCAAAAAGCGAGTAATAACCTGAAGAAAACTCCCAAATGGTGCTATGGATTGGCAGCGGGTATGGTGTGTCTGGTGGCAGGCTACTATGGAGAGCAGTTTACGGATATCTATAGGAAGGCTATTATGATATGCCTGGAATGTATCGGTATCGGTTAAAGGAGGACTGTACGTATGAAGAAATTGGGTATGGGGAATCTCCGATTACTGGTACAAGTGATATATACCATTGTGACCAATGGCTATGTGTATGGGTATTTGAGTGGTAAAATATATCAGGGCAGTCTGAAATATGTCTGCGTGCCGGGGCTGAATTGCTATTCCTGCCCGGGAGCAGTGGCCTCCTGTCCCTTAGGGGCACTGCAGAACGCGCTGAATGAGCGGAATATGCAGGTTCCCTTTGCTGTGCTGGGATTTTTCTTTATCTTCGGCAGTTTGTTTGGGAGATTTGTCTGCGGATGGCTCTGTCCCTTTGGATTATTTCAGGATTTACTGCATAAAATGCCGCTTTTCAAGAAGCGTAAAAGGAAACAACTGCCTTTTCACCATATATTAAAATACGGCAAATATCTGGTGCTTTTCGGACTGGTTATTATCGGTTCATCTGTTCTGTTTACAGGTTTTGTGAAGGTGCCGGCTTTTTGTAAATATTTATGCCCTTCAGGGACTTTACTGGGGGCAATTCCTTTGATTAGTGTAAATGAGCAGTTACAGGGACAGATTGGCGGGCTGTTTTATTGGAAACTGGGGATATTGATCTTTCTGGTGATTTTATCCATGAAGGTATATCGTCCCTTTTGCCAGTATTTATGTCCGTTGGGGGCAATATACGGCTGGTTTAACCGGTTCAGCCTGGTGCAGATACATTGGGAAAAGGAAGGCTGCAGCTCCTGCGGCGCCTGTCAGAGAGCCTGCCCGGTGAACTTGCCACCGGAGCAAATCTCCGTATCTTCGGAGTGTATGAAATGTGGTCAGTGCATAGATGCCTGTCCCGCGAAATGTTTGCATTATCGGCAAAGTAAGGCAAAAGAAAAAGAATAAAACAGTGTAGCTATTTTGCTGATATTGGTATAGAGAATGTATGAACGGAGGATGAAAGGATGAAAATGACATCGGCGTATGCCAACAAATTATTAAAGCAGTTAAGTGAGGATAAGACCTTCTGGATCAATAAGGAGAGCAATTCCTGCGTGTATACGGCAGCAGTAGGGGAGACGCCTGTGGTGCCCGAGTATGATTATGCAGCGGTGGCAGCGACCATCAGCGAAATAGACTGTAAGATGTGTGCTATCAAGCATGCTATCAATCTGGCCAATGTGACCAATTATGTAGCTGTTGGCGAGGAACAGCTGACGGTGGATATGATTTTGGTAAAAATGGCGCAGCTGAATAGTCGCAAGAACATGCTGGATTACATGCGTAAGCAGGAACCCAAAACCAGAAAGGAAACGGTTTCCTACGGCAATCGCGCAGCCACACCGGAGTATCAGTACATTAATTATGATTTGGAGCTGATTAAGAAGGAGTATGAGGAGATTTCCGAGCAGGTGATGAATTTACAGCTTGCTCTGGATAAGTATAATCAGACTGTGGAGTTTGAAGTAGAGATGTAAATATGTTCCTGTGACATGTACATAAAAGTGACGAAGAGTCAGATTTCGTAAAAGTTTAAGGTTTTAAATTATTTGGTTATTCTGTTATTTTTTATGGAAAAAGGTTTATGGTTCCGTCGAAGCATATATGATTTCGTACAGTCACGAAAACTTAGGTGCTCCATTGCTACTGTAGCAGTGGAATGCCGGACGGGAGGCTGCCCCGGGGCAGCCTTCCTGTGGGGCACGGAAGTAACAGGTTATATGTGCCCCGATATTTGGCGATTATAAATTCTTGCGTTTCGAGAGAGACATGTTATAATAAATGCATGCAGATATGGTTCATCGGTAGAATGCTAGCTTCCCAAGCTGGAGAGGCGGGTTCGACTCCCGTTATCTGCTTTTTTTTATTGTTTCATGCATGAATAAAGGGATCACAGGTGAGATTATGCAAGACAGAAATATCGATTATTCCAAAACAGAACAGGTGCATCTGGTGCAGCCTGCGGACTTAAACGGCGGAGGACGCTTATTTGGCGGTACTTTGCTGAAAATGATAGATGAAGTGGCGGCTATCGTAGCCATGCGTCATACCGGCTTAAAAACGGTCACCACAGCTGCTGTAGATAATCTGGTATTTAAAGCCGGTGCCTACGTGAATGATTTAATCGTACTTATCGGGTATATTACCTATACCGGACGCACTTCCATGGAGGTACGTGTGGATACCTATGTGGAGCGTAGTGACGGTATGCGATATCCTATTAACAGGGCATTCATGGTATTGGTAGCCTTGGATGAAAATAATTGTCCCACACCTGTCCCCCGATTACTGCTGGAAGATGATGTGCAGGAGGAAGAAAATCATATGGCCCGGAAACGACAAAAGCTGCGCCTGGAGCGCAGGAAACTGGGCTTTTAGAAAGAAGAGGAGAAAAACACGGCCGCCTTTGGAAAATCCAAAGGCGGTCGTATATATGAGGGGAGAGTTATTTAGCTTATTAATATAGCGTTTTTTGCTTATTTCACATATTTGTCCAGTGTTGCAGCAACTGCACCTTCACCGGAGGATAATTCGGTGAAATAGTTCTTTACTAAATCAGCCATGCCGATTTCGATTAAGTTTACACCGAAAATCTTATCATTGGACAAAAGCGCATCCAGCTTGGATAAATCCTTGGGAGCATCATTTAACTGATAATCTGCTACGTAAGGAGTTACATTATCCAGCAAAGGATCGGGGCTAAGCTCAAATGCTTTGCCATTGTCATCAATTGCCATCAGATAACGCAACCATCCTGCGAATACCAGGGGAATCAGTTTTAGTTCCTTTACATCCAGTGTGTCGCTTTTTGCATATGCCTTGATGGTCTCACCGAATCGGATGGACAGCTTCTGTGAAGTGTCGCAGGCGATACGCTGAGGGGTATCAGGCATGAACGGGTTGGGGATACGTATATTTACAACTTCATCGATAAATTGTTTGGGAACGATGATGCCGGGATTTACTACCACGGGAAGTCCTTCCACATAACCTACGGTTTCTACGAATTTCTTTAACACGGGATTTTTCATCTCGTCGCTGATTAAGTGATAATCCAGCAGACATCCATAGATAGCCAGAGTGGTGTGCAGAGGATTTAAGCAGGTACAAACCTTCATCTTTTCAACTTTATCAACGGTTTCTTTATCGGTAAAAATGATGCCACCCTTATCGATGGCAGGTCTGCCGTTAGGGAATTTATCCTCGATAACCAGATATTCACATTCTTCTGCGTTAACGAAAGGAGCGATATAGGTGTTTTTGGAGGTAATGACAGCCTCTAACCCTTCGATACCGTCCTGCTCCAGCATAGCTTCCACCTTTGCATCCGGTCTGGGAGTAATCTTGTCAATCATACTCCAAGGGAAGGATACCTTGGTTTCATCGTTTACATAAGCTAAGAAACCTGCGTCTGCAAGGCCTGCTTCACACCATTTCTCGGCAAAGGCCTTTACTGCTGCGTAGAGCTTGTCACCATTGTGGGAGCAGTTATCCATGCTCACCATGGCAATGGGGAGAGCACCGTTTTCATAACGGGTATATAACAGGGAAACCACCTTGCCCAAGTAGCTGTCAGGTTTGGCAGGACCCTTTGCATAATCCTCAGCGATGGCGGGAATGACATTGCCCTTACCGTCTACCAGGCTGTAGCCCTTTTCGGTAATGGTGAAGCTTGCCATCTGCAAGGAAGGAGTTGCAAAAATTTCTTTTAAACGGTTGAATTCAGCGTCGTTGGCACTGTCCAAAATCAGGGATTCCATAATGCTGCCTACGATGGTCTTTTCAACAGTGTTGTCGGCTTTCAGTGTTGCTAAAATGGTCAGATTATCATGAGGGCGGTTGCTCTTTTCAATAATCTCATAGTCATAACCTTCAGCAGCAATCAGACCTACATCCATGATGCCGTCATTTAACAGATTCTGCATTACATTACACTGGAACGCACGGAAGATGTTACCTGCACCGAAGTGAATCCATACGGGGCGCTCCTTGGTATTTGCTTTTACCTTGTCATAATCAAAGGTAGGAAGCTTATATCCGGCCGCTTCGAAAGCAGCGCGGTCATTTCTGATTCCGTCTAAAGTCAGTTTCATATGATTGCCCTCTCCTTATTTGTTCTTGTGAGATTTTTCGATTGCTTCCCAGAGACCGTTCAGGTAAGTAGCGCCTAAGGCTCTGTCATACAAACCGTAGCCGGGCATTGCTACTTCATCCCAAATCATACGGCCGTGGTCGGGACGGATAGGTCCTTCGAAGCCGATGTCATACAGGGCACGCATAATCTCGTACATATCGAAGGTACCGTCGCTGGAAAGATGAGCAGCCTCTTCGAAATCGGTAGGAGAGTTGAATTTTAGGTTACGCACATGTGCGAAATGGATTCTGCCTTCTAAGGAACGAATCATGTCGGGCAGATCGTTCTCTAAATTGGTTCCATAGGAGCCGGAGCAGAAGGTAACACCATTGTGTTTATTGTCAACCATCTTCATCATACGCAGGATGTTCTGCTTGTTGATAATGATACGAGGCAGACCGAATACGCTCCATGCGGGATCGTCGGGATGAATCGCCATGTTGATATCATATTTATCACACACAGGCATAATTTTCTCTAAGAAGTACTTCAGATTTTCAAAAAGTTTCTCATCGTCTACATCCTTGTACATCTCGAACAGTTCCTTGACTCTGGCCATACGCTCAGGTTCCCAGCCGGGCATTACGGTACCGTTCATATCACCTGCGATGGATTCAAACATCTTTTCGGGAACGATGGCATCGATTGCTTCCTGATTGTAAGCAAGAACGGTAGAACCGTCGGGACGCATACGAGCCAGCTCGGAACGGGTCCAGTCAAATACAGGCATGAAGTTATAGCAAACCATGTGAATGCCTGACTGTCCCAGTCTTTCCAAAGTAGTAATATAATTGTCAATATACATATCACGATCAGGAGAACCGATTTTGATAGCGTCGTGAATATTTACACTTTCGATACCTGCCAGTTCAAGTCCTGCATCTTCGATTTCCTTTTTCAGAGCGAGGATATCTTCCATCTCCCAAACTTCGCCGGGAGCAGTGCCGTACAGAGTGGAAATAACACCGGTTACGCCGGGAATCTGTCTGATCTGTTTCAGGGTAACGGTATCATATTTGCTGCCGTACCATCTTAATGTCATCTGCATAATCATGTCCTCCTGATAATTCAATCTTTGTGTGCTTGTATTCATAATCTATTTTATGAATTCAGTATAAATGAAAAATAAATGCAAGAAAAGGATATATATTGCTTGAAATAGTGTAAAAATTGCTTATAATAAATAAAAGGGGAAGTAAAATTGTGCCGGAAAGGAGGAGATGTATGAGCAGGGCAAGTGTAATTGAGAAAAAAATCCGTAAAGTGGATGCTGCTGACGAGCGTCAGTACATGATTCATGAGGGCTACGAGGTATATGAAAAACAGGGTGCTCCCATGGGTGCCATAACCTTTCATTATCACAATTTCTATGAAATTATTTACGTTTTGGAGGGAGAATATTCTTCTTTGATAGAGAATCAGACCTATCATTTAAAAAAAGGTGATTTTCTGCTGATTAACCAGAATGTAATGCATAAGTATGAATTCGTGGAGCATAGGCATGATTCGTCCAAGCGGATTATTTTATGGATTACCAAAGAAATGCTGGACCAGTTGGGAGCAGGGCAAATGGACCTGACAGCCTGTTTCACTGAAGGACAGTCCTGTGCATATCATTTTCCGGTATATTATGAAGAGATGCTCAGAGGCTATCTGCTCAGGCTGGCTATGGCCGATACCATGGAAGATGTGGCCGGTGCCAAACAGCTGATGGACAGAGGGCATTTGACATTACTTTTCGGATATCTTAATTCTTTATGCAAATGCAAGGAGTATATCTTTTCGCATGAAGAGTTGGTAACCCATCCGCTGGTGGAGAAAGTGACCGCATATTGCGAGGCACATATCAGCGAAAAAATCACAGTGGAAGATCTGGCAGAGTATGTGCACATGAGCAAGTACCATTTCCTGCGTAAATTCAAGGAAATCACAGGTGTAACCGTGCATGCTTTTGTAACCAACAAACGCCTGATTAAGGCTTGCGAAGGTATCCGTGAGGGTATCAGCATTCAGCAGGTTTATCAGGATTGCGGCTTTGCGGACTATTCCTCTTTCCTGCGGAACTTCAAGACCGCCTTCGGGGTATCGCCCGGCAAATACAAAGAATTCTACCCGGAGTGATGTTCCCGGGCGGCAAGTCCTGTGTGTACCATATATTTCAGGCACGCTCCCGCTACGTGAAAAAGCGTAACGGATGCTAGGCTCGTGCTGTGCAGCGAAGCAGAGGCTTCGCTACACGCAGACCTCGCGGCGATGTTTTTTATCGCCTGGCACCTGACGTTTTTCAAGTACCTGAAATATATGGTACACACAGGACTTGCCTTGCGAACTTTTCGGTGGGTAGAATTTCTTTGCACTTGCTACAAATGTAAGTGGAAATGGAATTGTTATTCTTTGCTTTAAATGTTTGTGAAGCAAAAAAGTTCCTATGTAGGCGGATAGAACTTCTTGCGGATTTGCTGTAATGTAAGCGGAAGGGTGTCTGCCGGCTTAGACTTTGGGTACTTGAAAAACGTCGTCACTTGACGAGGTTCTTCACGAGTCTAGTGACGTGACGCTTTTTCAGGTAGCGAAAGCGTGCCCAAAGATAAGCCGGCAGAAGCCCGCACCGCGTAGGAGGCAGTGGGGTGTACGCAAGAAGTTCTTTAGCCGGGCTCCGCGATGCGGGTTACGGCTACGTAAATCTCGGAGATTTCGTACCAGGTCGCGTAATCCGTGATACCGGTGGCAGGCAGGTTGAAAATGCCCTGGAAGGTGCGCACCGCGTCCTCCGTAGCATCGCCGTAGATACCGTCCACCGCAATGGTGGGAATGGCAGGATAGTTGCGTGCGATACGGTTCAGCTGGGTCTGAATCTGGCGCACATTGTCACCTGCGGCACCAACTCCCAGATTAAATCCCGGCCAGGAGGAAGGGACGCCGGATATCATTTGGGCGGTGTTGATGAAGAGATCGTTTCCGTAATAATAGCGCAGGATGTCGATGGCAGAATAGCCTTCCACGCCCAACTGCTGAGAACCCCACTGGCTAAGCCCACGGCAGGTGCTGCGTTCGCCGTCGCAGTAGGAGGTAAAAATGGGCTGCACCACACCGGGACGGGACAAATAGTTGGCAAATACGGAATCCACCAGTGCGGAGATGTTTTCAAATACATTTCTGTCAGGTATCCACTTCTGGTCATATGCGGTAGAAGAGGTAATGGTAAAGTCATAGCCGCGGTTGTAGTAGAATTCCGTAAAAACTCTGTTGAGGGTAAAGGACATAATAGCAAGAATATTGGCGTAGATGGTGCTTTCAGGCCATGTAGGGTAAATTTCACTGCTGGCTACGTTTTTGATATAGTCCTTGTATCTGACATAGTAGTTGGAGGCAGTGTTGTCATCGGGAACGCCGTCATGTACAATGATGAATTCGGGAATGACTACTCTGTTTAGGATGATTTCGCCGGATTCGGTAATGGGTTTGATCTCAGGTTCCGGTATTTTGGCCGGGTAGTTGCCGAAGAGTGTATGATAGGGAATGTTAATGATTTCGCCAGTGCCGATATTCAGTACGGAAGGAAGTAGGGGAACTGCCTGTAGGGAGAGGATTCCGGAGAAAATCTCAACCCCCTGTATGGTGGCAGGTTCAAAACCTTCGGCAGTAACGCGCACCACATAGGTTGCGTAAGGAATGTTTTGGGGATTCATGTCTACTGTGCCGGCAGCTTCCGGACTTAAGGAAGCAGAAAGAGGCGGTGTAGACAGAGTGATGATGGTGGTTTGGCCGGATTCATTGGTAAGCAGTGTTTCAATAATGTCATCCGGTGCTTCCATGGAAGCAACCGTGACGGTAGCTCCTTCGATGGGCAGCTGTCTGCCGGCGGCAGTTACACTGACTTTTAAACCGCCTGTGGAAGCTTCCTGGGCGGCAGAAATGGGGGAATATCTGAAATCGGGCATAAATGCTCCTGGATGCTCTTTTTTAGGATATTATATGTGCGAAAAAAATAAGTGGTACATTTTATAAAAGAAATGCGAAAAAAGTGTTGACCTTTTGATTGTTTTATTGTATTATATGGTTAGTACAACGATACACAAGCGAAAGGAGGATGTAAATGGCTTGGGAATTAGATTCTGATCGACCTATATATACTCAGTTAGTTGAGAGAATACAGGTACAGATTATTTCAGGATATTATCCACCCGGAGGTAAGCTTCCCAGTGTGCGTGAACTTGCAGCCGTAGCAGCAGTAAATCCCAACACAATGCAGAAAGCATTTGCGGAACTGGAGAGAAACGGTCTGATTATAACACAGCGTACAAATGGCAGAACGGTTACCGAAGATACTGAGCTTTTACGCGGCATCCGTACAGAGATGGCCCGTGAGAAGGTGGAAGTATTCATTCAGACACTTAAGGAACTTGGTTTTTCGCAGCAGGAAATTTTGACGTTAATACAAGATGTAGTTGAGGGAGAAAATAAGAATGAGTGAACTGATAGAACTTACGAATCTGAGTAAAACTTATGATTCTAAATTTCTGGCTGTTAATAATGTAAATTTAAAACTGCCCAAAGGAAAAATCATCGGACTCCTGGGACCTAACGGAAGCGGTAAGACCACTATTATAAAGATGCTTGCGGGTGTTTTACAGCCCAGCGAAGGCAGCGTTTTAATTAATGGCAAGCCTGTAGGAGTAGAGAGCAAGGCAAAGGTTGCATATCTTCCCGACCGTACCTATCTGTCCGGCGGAGAGACCATTGAGCAGGTGATAAAATTCTTTGCGGATTTCTATGAGGATTTTTCTGTAGAAAAGGCAGTGGATATGCTGAAAATTCTGGGCATTGATTTGTCTAAGAAAATCAGAACTCTGTCAAAGGGTACAAAGGAAAAGGTTCAGCTGATTCTGGTTATGAGCAGACAGGCGGACCTGTACATACTGGATGAGCCTATCGCAGGTGTAGATCCTGCGGCAAGAGATTATATCTTGCGTACTATTATCGACAATTATAATCCGGAGGCTACCGTGCTCATCTCCACCCATTTGATCACAGATGTAGAGCAGGTGCTGGACGAAGTAATATTCATGCGCTATGGTCATCTGGTACTGTATACGGCAGTGGACAATATCCGTGAAAAATACGGCAAGTCCGTAGATGCTTATTTCAGGGAGGTGTTCTCATGCTAAAGAAATTATTAAAACATGAATTTAAAAGTATCAGTGGAATGGGCATTATGTTACTGATCACCATGGTAGCCATGACCCTTATGGCATGGTTGTCCTTTAAGTCCCCTATGTGGTCTGCTTTGTTTAGTGATGACTCGGCAGGTTTTTCTTTTCATATAACCGATGTGGTAGGCATTTTTGTACTGATGTTTTATTATATACTGATTTCTATTGTCACTGTAGGATATACGATTTATATTGGTATACATTTTTATCGTAGTATGTATACAGATCAGGGATATCTGGCACATACCCTTCCGGTTACACCGGTTCAGCTATTACTTAGCAAGGTTTTGGCAAGCGGTATATGGTCACTTATTATTAACATAACAATGTTTATTTCGATGATAATAGTAATGCTGTCCTTTGTGGGAGCAATATTGACAGGCGTGGGAGCAGACTGGGCACTGATTAGGAATACAATGAGTGATGCTTGGTCCGAGATTGTATATGAGCTGCAGTATCAGGCTGATTTTAATGTATATATCTTTGTTGCATTGATGTTATTTATCTTATTGATTGTGCCTTTCACGTCCATTATTATTATGTTTGGCGGTATTACATTGGGGCAGCTGGCAAGGAGCAAAAGAGGTGTTCTGGGCTTTGTCTGGTATGTACTTATTTTGTTCGCCCAGATGATTGTGTCTTACATTATTTCTATGGTACTGACCTTCAATGCTATGGCGCAGAATTTTGAGAATTCAGATATAGCTGTCCTTAGTATGTATAACGAAAGCTGCACTACAACAATCGTTTTACAGATTATTGTTGCGACTATTTTATGGCTTGCTTCCGTTTGGATACTCAAAAAGAAAATCAATCTTCACTAATTTTAACAGGGTGCTTTCGGCACCCTGTTTTTATGTTTTACATAAGACCAAAAATCTGGTACAATATACGCGAACACATTGAGCCAAGCGACTGCGAAGCAGGCATTTGGCGAATGTGCGCGAATCATGATGGAGCGAAGCGAAATCATGGTACAACTACGCGAACACAATGAGCCAAGCGACTGCGAAGCAGGCATGTGGCATAACAAATTTTTAAAAGTGGGTGAGTAGAATGCAGGAAGTGGTTAATCAGATTTTAGGCGGGAGATTTGTGACAGATAACGGCTCCCTGACATTCTCATGCACAAAAATAGATTGTATTTTGACTGAAAAAGGTCTGTTTGAAGGCTCATTTCATATTATGTCGGAGGAAGGTTCTTTTACCACGGGAAAAGTATATTCCACAGATATCAGAATGGAATGTGTAAGCGGAGATTTTACGGGAAGTAATGAAGAGATTCATTTCTGCTTCCATGGCGAAAATCTGACAGAAGGAGAAGTGGCCAGAGGTTCCTTCCAAATCATCAGTAACAAGGGCGAGTATATCCTGCCGTACACGGTAGAGATACGTCCTCTTTCACTGGAATCTTCCATTGGTACAATTAAAAATATGTTTCATTTTGCTGATTTGGCGAAAAGCCATTGGCAGGAGGCTGTGAAACTTTTTTATAACCCGGGCTTTGCGCGGGTTATTACCGGTGCAGACAACAGATATAAGGATGCATACAGACATCTTTCTTCCATGCCGGGAAATGAGCAGAATGTAGAAGAATTCTTAATACACATAAATAAAAAGCAGAAAATTGAATATATCACCGAAGAAAAGGAAATTCAGCTGGAGGCAGCGGGTAATTTTCTGGAGGTGTTGGAGAAGGAAATACACATTATCCGAAACGGTTGGGGATATACCCATCTGCAGATAGAAGCAGAAGGAGATTTCCTGTTCACGGAAAAAGAGATTCTGACGGATGATGATTTCCTGGGGAACCGTTGCAGACTTCCCTTTTTTGTAGATGGCAGTCAGTGCCGGAAGGGACGTAATTTCGGCAGGATTGTTTTATATAATGCGTTTGTCAGATTAGAAGTACCGGTAACGGTGAGAAGGGGAGACGGAGTTGAAAAGCAGCGGGTGGATTTGGCCCGTAAGCAGATGATGGTCCGTATGATGCAGTTATATCTGGCATTTCGATTAAAAAAACTCAGTGTAAATAACTGGATAAAAGAGACGGGTAAGTTGATAGAGAGACTTACCGTTATGGATGAAGAGGATCTTGCAGTACAACTGATTCGGATCCATCTGTTGATTACGGATGAACGCTTTAACGAGGCCGGCTGGCTGGTGAATCATGTGGAAGAAGTGATGGAGCAGTATGAGGTTCCGGAAATATATCAGGCTTATTACTGGTATCTGACCACACTAATCAGAC
>JAZODQ010000116.1:0-3306 GCA_045597105.1 Acetatifactor sp. | reverse complement strand
CTAAATTGCCGGGATATTGCTTTTGACCATGCAAAGATCATTTTACACACATTATTGTTTTTGCGTAAGAGCATGGAAAATGACTTAAAGGTTGCCTTTGATTTTATGCCGGAGATGTTTACCCTGACACAATTGCAGAATGTTTTTGAACTGATACTGGATCAAAAACTGTTACCTGCCAATTTCCGCAGAAAAATTAATGACTATGTCATAGAGACAGAGCAGATTATCGAAGGTAGCGGACACAGACCGGCGAAGTTGTTTAAGCGTAATGTAGAGAAGTTTTATATGTAGGAATCAAACAGTTACTTGGGGAAGGGAAGAAAATGAAACAATTCTTTAAAGAGGAACTGAGTGGATGGAGGCGCATTGAAGTGGCATGGCTTCTGGTTGCCTGCGCAGTGATAACAGGACTGTCTGTTTATTGGGGCGATAGCATCATGGGGATCATTTCTGCCACAACCGGTGTTGCCTGTGTGGTTTGCACCGGCAAAGGAAAATTATCTGCTTACATATTCGGCTTGATAAACTCAATACTGTATGCAATTATTTCCTATCAGGCAAGGTTATATGGAGAGACCATGTTAAATGCACTTTATTATGTGCCCATGCAATTTGTTGGATTCTATATTTGGTCGAAAAATATGAATACGGAAACCCATGAAGTGATAAAAAAACATATGAAAAATAGTGGTAGAATTCTAATGGTGCTGGCGATTGTAGTGTCCACTATCGGTTATGGTTTTGTATTACAGTATATGGGAGATGTTATGCCTTTTGTAGATGCATTTACCACAGTGTCTTCCGTAGTGGCAATGATTGTATCAGTAAGAATGTTTGCAGAACAGTGGTGGATATGGATTGCTGTTGATGTGTTTACTGTGTATATGTGGGGGCGTAACTTTGCGGTAGGAAATGATAATATAGCCACCCTGCTGATGTGGATTATATATTTAGGCAATGCTGTAATTATGTGTATAAGGTGGGAAAGAGAAATCAGAAGGAGAAAAAATGTATCAATATAAAGTGGGAATGTACGGAGGTTCCTTTGATCCATTACATATAGGGCATATTCATGACATTATCCGGGCGGCAGCGCTATGTGAGGAACTATATGTAATGATAAGCTGGTGTGAGGGAAGAGAATCCACATCTAAGGAGCTTAGATATCGTTGGATACTAAATAGTACAAAGCATCTTACAAATGTAAAAATCATAATGGTGGAGGATGAAGCTGTATCAAAAGAGGTATATAATACGGATTATTACTGGGAGAAGGGAGCCATGGACATTAAAAACAGGATAGGAAAACCCATTGATGCGGTATTCTGTGGCTCAGATTATTTCGGTACAAATCGTTTTGAAAGCCTGTATTGCCCTGAAAGTGAAGTGATCTATTTTGATAGAGAAGAGGTGCCTATAAGTTCTACCCAAATCAGAGAGTGGGCAACGGAGCACTGGGATTATATTCCGGCAGAATGTAAAGCTTACTATGTGAAAAAAGTGCTGGTAGTGGGAGGAGAATCCACTGGTAAATCCACACTGGTGCAAAATCTGGCATTAGCATATAATACCAATTTTGTGGCTGAGGTAGGAAGAGAAACCTGTGAATATGCAGGTGGTGAAGAACTCATGATTTTGGAGGATCTGGTAGAAAACCTGATACGACAAAAGGAAGAGGTGCGAAGGGCAGCGAAGTACAGCAATCGCATATTGTTTGTTGATACAGATGCGCTTACTACAGAGTTTTACTGCAATTTACTATTGAATAATCAGAATGAAAAAGTACGGATGGAACAGTTGGCCGAAAGTATACATTGGACGAATAGCTGGGATCTGGTTTTGTTTTTAGAACCGGATGAAGTGGCATTTGTGCAGGACGGGACACGTAATGAGGAGATAAAAGCACAGCGGAAGGAATACAGTGAGATGCTAAAGAAACTGTATCAACAAAACCACGTAAAGTATCATTCTATTTCAGGTGATTATCTCAACAGATTTAATATGGCAAAAGAGTTAATCGGGAAAGAATTAAAAATATCAACACAATTTTAAAGAATATATGTGCGTGAATTCTTCATTTAGCAATACTTGTCAAAAGGAATGTGGACGGATATAATACAAATTGTATCTAAAGTGAAGAAAGCAGAGGTTTTACATATATGAGTGAAGAAAAGATAAATCCGTTGGGAAGTGCACCCATTGGGAAGTTGATGGTAAAGTTTGCCATTCCCAGCATTGTAGCTATGCTGGTAGGTGCACTTTATAATATCGTAGACCAGCTTTTTATCGGACATGCCATAGGAACACTGGGAAATGCAGCCACGAATATTGCTTTTCCGTTTACTACATCCTGTCTGGCGCTGGCGCTTTTATTCGGTATCGGAGGTGCGTCCTGCTTTAATCTGAATCTGGGAAGGGGCAATAAAGAAGATGCGCCCTATTTCGTAGGCAATGCGGCAATGATGCTAGTGCTTAGCGGTACTGTGCTGTTAATCATTGCCCAGCTGTTTCTGGAGCCGCTACTTATTCTGTTCGGTTCACCGGCAGATGTGTTACCCTATGCAATGCCTTATGTGAGAATTACGGCTATCGGATTTCCTTTTATGCTTCTGGGTACCGGCGGCGGACATCTGATGCGTGCGGACGGCAGTCCCAAGATGACCATGATTTCCAACCTTACCGGTGCAGCCATCAATGTGGTGCTGGATGCCTTGTTTGTGTTGGTATTCCGTTGGGGTATGGAAGGTGCAGCGCTGGCTACCATTATCGGTCAGTTTGTATCTGCGTGTATCGTAATAAATTATATGCGTCATTTCAAAACCGTGACGCTTATGAAAAAGCACTTTATTCCGGGAATGAAATATATTAAGGATATTGCGGCCATCGGAATGGGTTCCTTTTTCAATCAGCTGGCAATGATGCTGGTGCAGATTGTACTGAACAATTCCTTAAAGCATTATGGTGCACTTTCCGTGTATGGGGAAGCCATACCCATTGCCTGTACCGGAATCGTTATGAAGGTGAATCAAATCTTCTTTTCGATTATTATCGGTATCGCTCAGGGAAGTCAGCCTGTGGAAAGCTTTAACTATGGTGCAGGAAATTATAAACGGGTGGGAGATGCGTACCGTCTGGCCGTGATTGCCGGAGGCGCTATTTCGCTATGCTCCTTCGTGTTGTTCCAGACGATCCCCAGGCAATTACTTGCACTGTTTGGAGAAGGGTCACCAGAATATTTTGAATTCGGTGTAAAGACCTTCCGGGTGATGCTGTTTTTTACCTCGCTGAAGTTCTTGCAGCCCA
>JAZODQ010000115.1:0-2812 GCA_045597105.1 Acetatifactor sp. | reverse complement strand
TGTGGCACAATTCTTTCAATGGGCAGTTGTAGAGGGAAATAATGAAGTGGTGGAAACGAGGGAAATCAAGCATTACCTCATACGAGGAGCTACCCGGGAAACAGATGAGGAATACCCGAACCGGGAATGGGGATATGGGCGTTTGAATTTGCAGAGGTCTTTTGAAGTGCAGGCAAACCTGTAGTATGTTTGGGGGTGGGATTGCATATACTGAAAAAAAGCCTTAGGAATAATTATGTGGGAAAATATAAAAAAAGAAATATGGGACAGCATTCCTTTTTTGAAGCAAACATTTATATGTCTGCTTTGTCTTGGCCTAGGTATTTGTGTAGGTAATATTGATGATACTGTGCCCGTGATGAGTAATGCCGTGGATACGGCCGGAACAGACGAAGCATTAATTCGCAATTGGGGGATTAGCTTTGATAAAGATGGTGGAAAGCCGCGAACTGATATTGATGAACAGGTGCTGGCTAAGTATAATGCACATTATATGGCCGGTACAGAGGAAAAGAAAATATATCTGACCTTTGATTGCGGTTTTGAAAACGGTTATACAGAAGCTATATTGGATGCGCTGAAAAAGCATAACGTATCAGCTACTTTCTTTGTAGTAGGGCATTATCTGGAATCTGCACCGGAACTAGTAAAACGTATGGTGGAAGAGGGGCACACTGTGGCCAATCACACTTACAATCATCCGGATATGAGCAGTATTGCCACAATGGAGACGTTTGAAGAGGAACTGAATCTGGTAAACACTGCTTACAAAGAACTGATTGGACAGGACATGGTGAAATACTACCGTGCGCCTCAAGGGAAATATACCCTGAATAATCTGGCTATGGCAAAGGAACTGGGATATGATACGTTCTTTTGGTCATTGGCCTATGTGGATTGGAATCAGGATAAGCAACCGGATCCCCAGGAATCCATAGATAAGCTGTGCAGTCGTATTCATCCCGGCGCTATTGTGCTGCTACACAACACTTCTGCCACCAACGGCGAGATTATGGATGATTTGCTGACAAAATGGGAGGAAATGGGTTATACCTTCGGCACCTTGAACGAACTTTGTGGAAAGCCCTAAAACGCGATAAATTTTTTTTGACTTTCTGCCTTTCAGTTTTTATAATATTTTGGTGTAAGAGCTGATAAATTCAGCTGAAACAGAACATGATATCTGTAAAGAAACGTTTCAACCGCTCGGACAGATGGTACGCATCAGATCAACCGGTCGGAACTGGATGGAAAGGCAAGGTACTTTTATGGAAAGTATGAACAGAGAATTGATTGTTGTGCTGGATTTTGGCGGCCAGTACAATCAGTTAATTGCCAGAAGAGTCAGAGAGTGTAATGTATATTGTGAGGTACATCCTTACAATTTAAGTTTAGAAGCATTGAAAGAAATGAATCCCAAGGGCATCATTTTCACAGGCGGTCCTAACAGTGTATATGCTGAAGAATCGCCCCTGTGTGATACTGCTATCTACGAGCTTGGCGTGCCTGTTCTGGGTATCTGTTATGGTTCCCAGATGATGGCACATATGCTGGGCGGCAAGGTGGCTACCGCGCCTGTTAGTGAGTACGGTAAGACGGAAGTAACCATTGACACTACCGCACAGTTATTTCAGGGAGTTCAGCCCGCGACCATCTGCTGGATGAGCCATACGGATTATATTGCAGAGGCTCCCGCGGATTTTACCATTGTAGCGCATACTCCCGTATGTCCTGTAGCAGCTATGGAAAATCACGCGCGTAAGCTCTATGCGGTACAGTTTCATCCTGAAGTAATGCATACCCGGGAAGGTATGACCATGCTCAGTAATTTCGTGAAAAATATTTGTGGCTGCAAGGGAGACTGGCGTATGGATTCCTTCGTGGAAAGCAGCATACAGGCCATCCGTGAAAAGGTAGGTAACGGAAAGGTACTTTGTGCACTGTCCGGTGGCGTGGATTCTTCCGTGGCAGCAGTCCTCCTGTCCAAGGCAGTAGGGAAACAGCTGACCTGCGTATTTGTAGATCATGGTTTGCTGCGCAAAAACGAAGGGGATGAGGTAGAGGCAGTGTTCGGACCGGAGGGTTCCTATGACCTGAACTTCATCCGTGTGAACGCTCAGGAACGCTTCTATGGGAAGTTGGCCGGTGTGTCTGAGCCTGAAGCAAAGAGAAAAATCATCGGTGAAGAATTTATCCGTGTGTTTGAAGAAGAAGCAAAGAAAATCGGTGCAGTGGATTTCCTGGTACAGGGTACCATCTATCCTGATGTTATTGAAAGTGGTCTGGGTAAATCAGCAGTTATTAAGTCCCATCACAACGTAGGCGGTCTGCCTGATTATGTGGACTTCAAAGAGATTATCGAGCCCTTACGCCTACTGTTCAAGGATGAGGTACGTAAGGCGGGACTGGAGCTGGGGATTCCCGAATACCTGGTATACCGTCAACCTTTCCCCGGCCCCGGACTGGGTGTCCGCATCGTAGGCGAAGTCACTGCCGACAAAGTCCGCATCGTTCAGGATGCGGACTACATCTACCGTGAAGAAATTGCCAAGGCCGGATGCGACAAAGACCTGGGGCAATACTTTGCCGCCCTCACCAATATGCGCAGCGTAGGCTGCATGGGCGACGGCCGTACCTACGACTATGCCGTAGCTTTAAGAGCGGTCACCACGTCAGACTTTATGACCGCTGAGAGTGCACACCTGCCTTGGGAGGTTATCGATAAGGTGACCAATAGAATTGTGAATGAGGTTAAGGGTGTAAATAGAGTGTTGTATGATTGCACAGGGAAACCGCCCGCAACGATAGAGTT
>JAZODQ010000114.1:0-8614 GCA_045597105.1 Acetatifactor sp. | reverse complement strand
AAACCCAGAGCACAGGAGTCTGGGCCACCATTGCCCCAGACTTCTGTGGCATGTGACAAATGCCCCGCAAACCATGATGTACATTAGGTTTTAAAATGTCACACCCTCTTCGTAACTTCTGTGACTGTGACAAAATTCGGAAAGATGTCGCGACAAAAGGTACGGAAAAGGACGCGGAGCGTAGGAAAACGGTATTTCATGTGTGTTGCCTTGGTAGGGCGCAAGCAAGCTTGCGTTTTAGCAAGGCTACATGCATGCAAATACCCTTTCTACAATTCCCCCCTTGTTGGTCGGTGCGGAGTACCGTCCCGCGATACGATGCTTTGGTATTAACCAAGTATGAATGGTGCATGTAGCCGAAATAGTCGAAGTGTGGAAACGGTGTATAAGTCGGTGCACTGACAAGTGTGGTCAAGTTGTGTATAACCAGTGTGCATAGGGTGTGTATTACGCGCCCCGCGTTATGCACGCGCTATACACACCGGTTATGCATGACTTGTCCATGCTTGGCAACTGACTTATGCACGGTTTCCACGCTTACCAAGAAAGGAGAATTGTAGAAATGGCGAATGTTAATGAGGTCTTAGGAACACATGTAGAGGAAATGAGTTGCAGAGAACTTGCACACGAACTAATGAACACACGATGCGCGTTGAACGCGCAATTCGGCGCTTTTGGCGAAGGAAGTGATTTCCTTGGAGAATATGAGGCAGTACTGCAAGAAGAGGCAAGCAGACGCATTGTAATGCTCTTCGGAGGTATGTAAGCATGACGGAACATGAATGGATAAAGCACGGGTATATGATGGGAGTCGTAGAGCCCGATACAATAGCAAGCGAAACATTCCGCGATATGTACAGACAATGGTTCGCAATGAAAAGCAACAAAGTGAGACCTGATACACTGGATAGGATAGAATGCACATTCAGACGGTATCTGCAACATGATACGAAATTTCTCGACTATCCCTGTGCGAAGATTGACGAAAAGTACCTAGTAGACTGGCTGACAAAGCTTATTCTCGGACGCGGAAACGTCACAGAACGCGAATTCGGACGACTGTATCAGATACTACGCGGTGTACATACATACGCGTATGACTCGGAGCTTATCGGCATTAAATTGCTCGACTGGGAGAAGATAAAACGATACATGCCGAGCGGTGACTTGTACCGCTCAGAATATCAAGACACATGCATACCCCGAAAGGATGTAGATACACTGTTTCGCTCGGTCTTGGTAGAGGACATATACCCTGTAAAACGAAGTGCCAGTATGTGTCTTATACTCAACTTCTATCTTGGTTTGCGAGTGGGCGAATTAGCAGCGCTGACATGGAACGATGTAGACTTCAACAGGAGACTTATACACGTAAACAAAACCGAAGTGAAGTACTTCTCGCGCGATGAAAATCTGGAGCGTGTCGGTGGTATGGCGTACCATGTAATCAACAGTACTAAAACGCTGACCTCAACGCGTGTATTGCCCCTGTGTGATGGTGCGATATATATACTTACAAGGCTGAAAAAATGGCATGAGCAGAATGAATACGAAGACACGCATCTAGCTTTTGATGGTGCACATTCAATACTGTCAAGGAGCTTAGACAGAACTATGCGCCGACTGTGTGAACTGAACGAAATGCCGAAATATAACACGCATAAGATACGCAAGACATACGCAAGCTATCTGCATGATAGCGGTATACCGATAAAGACAATATCAGAACTCTGCGGACATAGCGAGATAACGACAACCGCACGGTACTATATCCGCAATAACTTCGACGATGAAAAAACGCTCCGTGAGTTAAACGGGGCGCTAAATGAAATGATTGACATGTAAAAACTCGGTGTGATATACTGTATGATGTTTATACACACCAAAAGAACTTTGGCAATGCACATACACCACCAAAGCACTCTGTCGAGAGCGCGAGACGGGGATCGAACCCGCGACCCCCTCCTTGGCAAGGAGGTGCTCCACCGCTGAGCCACTCGCGCATAATATTACAGACAAAACGTCTGTATATGAAGGTATGAAATTAATTGGATGCGATACGGTCTACAATCATACCGCTTCGCAAGCGCATGTGCTTCGCATACGAAAGCAGGGTGAATACCCCCGCTTTGCCAGCTTCGCTGGCTGCTTGCTTCGCAAGCGCATGTGCTTCGCACATGAAAGCGGGTGATGGGAATCGAACCCACGTATCCAGCTTGGAAGGCTGGTGTTCTACCATTGAACTACACCCGCGTATATATAAAGCACTCAGCCGAAGCTTCATGCATAATGCCCAGAACCGGAATCGAACCAGTGACACGAGGATTTTCAGTCCTCTGCTCTACCAACTGAGCTATCTGGGCTTGCAACCTAAATCCTCCTACGGCAAATCCGTAGATTTCCGTCACAACATTGGTTATTTTACATGGTATCACTCAAAATGTCAAGGGGGTTTTTTATTATTTTTGAAGAAAATATTTCCGGGTCCCTAACAGACCCGGAAAGGATTTTCATTAAAGTATCAACATTTGTAAATTCCAGTATAGCAGGAAGGAAAAAATGATATATACAGCCAGCATTGTTCCCACTAATCCTCTGTAAACAAGCGCCTGTTTACTTCCTTCTGCTCTTTTGCTCAGACTCTCTGCAGCCCCGGCCCCCAGCATTATCATCATGAAATACACCGCTACCATAATATAGCGAATATTCATTGTACAGATGAACGGGTACATAATACAAAACTTCAAAAACATAAAGCAGATTGCACCTGCAGAGCCGATTAACAATATTTTATTTGTAACCTCCTGTTTCCTTGCAAACAAAAACAGTACAGTACCTGCCACCAGCACCAAGGCAAGAACACCTGTCAGGTAAAAGGCTGCCGTGGCCACATTTTGGGTGACCGGATTGTTGTCATAAAAGGCCGTTTCGCCAAACACGCCGAACTTCCACAGTGTAGTCCAGATATTATAATCTGCAAAGCTTTCACCATATCCCCATTGGATACTCAGCTTATCCAGTGCACCTTCAAAATTCCATAAACGATCAGATTTGTTGATATTTCCGATGAACTGGTCCAGCGCCGGATCCAGCTCCGGCACAAATCCGATGGGCATACCATAGCGAATCAATCTGCTTATGGGATGCCAAAGTCCCAGAGGAAAGGCAATGCACCCGAAAACCACAAACTGTTTAACGATGGTCAGCCACTCCTTACGCATCTGCCATGCCTTCATCAGCATCACAACCGCCATGGCCGGTGCCACCAGGGCGCCGGATACCTTGCTCATCATGGCACAACCGATACATACGGCCATAATAATTATATTTTTAAAGTTCGGCTCCTGATACCATTTCATGGTGAAATACACTGCCATCACCATAAACAAGGTCATCAGCGGATCATTATTTAACGCTCCCGACATGATAAATCCATAGGGCAGAAATCCGCATAAGCCGATTATAATAAAGCGTCCGAACTCTGAGATATTCATCTGCTTACCGATCTTATCAATAAATACCAGGGTCACTGCGGAGTAGAACAGAGAAAGCATCTGCAAATATTCATCCACTCCTGTAAGCTCCAGCCCCAGTGTCTGAAATACATGTACCAAACCTGCACATATCACATAATGAAGCGGCGGCTGATACAGCTGATAGTATTCCATGGGATTCACATCCGGTATACCGCCTGTAGTAAAGAGCTGATATACATATCCCAGATGCCCCCATTCATTTTCATTAAAGCCATACACGTCATTCTGGAAGAAATGCGCCTGGGTCAGTACCTGGAAGAACAGTCTGAGCATAAAAGTCAAAAAGATTAACCATAGGACATGGTCTTGCCCTATGTCCTTTTTGCCCCACACAACACAGGCAAAGACTGCCAAAAGCACCACTCCCACCAGCACACTGCCTATGGTCAGAAAAGTATGATCATTCAGTCCTGCCACGCGCAAATGATTGGTGATTTGTTGCAGACTCAGCACTGCAGCTCCTGTCAGCGTATACGCCAGAATACGGTTTCTGACTCCGGCGAGCCTCTTCCAAAGAAGTGCTGCCACACAGATCGCTGCCGCTACCAGCATCACACCTGTAAACCAGGGCCATGTTAGTTTCATCTGTTCATCATGGTCAAAAATGAAAACACTGAGAAAGGATAGCACTCCCATTATAATAATCAGTCTATTTTCTTTCTTCATGATACTCCTGTTCCGTATTTACCTGCCAGATATTAGACTTGTCCGCTTTACCGCTTACAATATTTCGTACTGCCTCAAAAGCAGTTGCCATGGAATGGTCCATATTGTTATATCTATGCTGTCCGTTACGTCCGATACAATAAAGGTTTTCACATTTGCTCAGATACTCTATCATTTCGTCCATTCTGTCGTAAGTATCGAAATATGCGGGATATGCTTTCTTTACTTTCTCCCTGTGGTAGGTAATCACATCCTCCTTGGAGCTCAATACACCGATTGCAATCAGCTCCTGAATCGCCAGTTTCGCACACTCATCCTCAGACATATTCCAGAACGCATCGCCTTCATCGCAGAAATACTCCAAACCGATAAACACTTTGTTCTCCGGGTCTTCCACCATGTATGGAGACCAGTTATTAAATATCTGGATACGGCCCAGCTTCACACCGGTATCCTGTACATATATCCAACAGTCAGGTACCAGATTGTTCAAGGTTTTAATGGCTGTTTCATTCTTAATACTTAAGGAAGGTACCAACAGTCCCACTGTCACAAAATCTCTGTAAGGCAGGCCCTGCGCGATCTCTCTGATATTCTCGGGTACATCCTCCATACCTGCAATCAGATCCTTCACAGGCATAGTGGAAATCACGATGTCTGCTGCCAGTGCCTCTTCCTTTCCATCCTTTTCATAATACACGGTGGTGATATTACCCTTCTCATCCTTATCAAAACGGGTCACCTTGCCGGAAAAGATAATCTGGCCACCATTTTCCTGCACCTTTCCCGCTACGGTTTCCCACAACTGTCCGGGACCGTACTTGGGATACCAGAACTCCTCTATCAATGAAGTCTCTACTTTACGATTCTTTTTACCGGGAACCAGCTTGCCCAGCATGTCCTTTAGTATCGCTACAATGGACAGGCCCTTTACTCTCTGAGCCCCCCAGTCAGCAGATATCTCTCTGGGATGTCTGCCCCAAAGCTTTTCCGTATAGCCTTCGAAAAACATGGAATAAAGTACCTTACCGAAACGGTTGCGGTAAAAATTCTCTAAAGATGTTTCTTCCAGCTTATGAACACAGCTGCCCAAATAGCTGAAGCCTGCTTTTATCGTGCAAACAAGCCCCATATTTTTAAAGGTCTGCAGCTTCATGGAAATAGGGTAATCAAAGAATTTATGATTGAAATAGATGCGGCTGACTCTTTGTCTGAGCAACATCACAATGTCCTCTTTTTCCGGGTCCGGTCCGTTTTCTTTTAAATCCTTTGCTCTTCCCAGTAACTTATCATCATAGGCAGGAGCCCCCTGAATGGGCATCATCCTTTCCCACCAATCCATTACCTCCTGATCCTTGGAAAAAAAGCGATGTCCTCCTATATCCATTCGATTTCCTTGAAAACGTACCGTTCTGGATATACCGCCTATTACTTCGGATTCCTCCAAAATAATAACCTCCACGTCTTTGTCCTGCATAAGTAGTTCATAAGCCGCAGTAAGACCTGCCGGTCCGGCTCCTATTACTACTACCTTCTTCATAGTTACTCTTCTCCGTTCCTTTTGTTATTGCACATTTTTCATATGCTGTATTTATTCCCACTTCATGTACTCCTGATATTCTAACCAGATATTACATATCCAGGTTTTACCCTGATTGAAAATAATTTCATTACCATCTTCATCATAAAACATATTTGCTTCATAATCAGAAGGACGCTCCCATGTACCCTTGATAACCTTACCATTGGTAAACACATAAGCATCACCTGTTCCATGCACTCCAAATGCCAGATAATCATGGCTGTCACGTACCTCACCGTGACAAATCTTAAAGATAACATTACTTACCGCAATGGGGGTCTCGTCGATTTCATCTATATGAGGCTCACCGAATTGGGTTCTGTAATACAAACCATCTTCCTCATTGTAGGTAAAGCAGGGCTTGGCATCACCATAACCGCCACGGTTTTTCTCTTCACCACCGGGCCATATCTTAGTAGCATCAGGATAGTCCTCGTAGGTGGCACGATATCCTTCGTCTGCAAAGGTAAACGCCTGCTCAAAGGTATCACGATACTCTTTTTCATACTTTTTCTTTTCTACTGCCTCTTCATAGCCCTCAATGGACATATAACCTCTAAACTCAGAAGAATATCCGGGTCTGCTCAATCTTTCAAAGGCATTTGCTGCAGGAGATTTGATACCGCTTACTGCCTGACTGATATTATCCACTCTGTCAGAGTTAATCAGGTCTGCTACATAAGGCACTGCCAGACCCCAGTTACAATATATGGAATCATAAGCCATGGATTCGTACACGTAATAGTCACGACTGCTTCGTATGGGTCCTACATATTCCAATTCATCATAATCCTCAATAATCGCCATCAGTCGGGTTATACGGCCCTCTACCGGTGCTTCGTACACGATACTTGCGTAAGAAATACCCTTCTGAGGCAGTGCCTGCTTATTGTTGGGCATCATAACTGCCATGCTGCGACGCTGTACAACCTCTGCATCCTTCCATTCTCCGGTCAGATAGCTCTGCATCTGTCCATCCACAATCTCTCTCTCAGTAATAACCTTGAAGACTTCCTCTTCCTCGCTCTCCTGAATAATACTCTCCTGGACAAAATCCTCCGGCTCTACAATAACCGGTTCTGCAGGCTGCGTTTCTCCGCATCCGGTAAGTAGTAATACAGATATCAATGCTGCAAATAATGCTTTCCTTCTCATAAGTATATCCTCTCATCATTTATCTTATCTGCTTTTGCAGAATTTGTATATCTCACTCATTCGTAATATGATAGACACCATCAAAATAAATCACCGCATAACGGTCTCCATCCGATGTCAAAATACTGTCCGTCTGTACCGGCTCACTATCCGTAGCCTCTGCAAAATACCGGACCGTAGGCCTGTCCATATATTCACCGCTCTCACTGATAATAATCGATATGCCCTGTTCTTTACCTGTCAGATAGGCTTCATTGGCCTCAATAATGTGGGGTGCATTGGCATACCAAATACCGGTGACTCTGTTGTTTCGGGCCTGATAAATATCTATTTGCAACGCACTGCCCGTATAATCAACCATCGAATAAGTATCCAGGAAAAAGACCTGCTCCGGACGTTTATTACAATACTCGTTGATTTCCTGTAAGCCCTGTATATTGATGGCTTCCACATTATTCAACCATATTGCATCTCTGTATTGCACCTGACCGCTTTTGTATCCCAAGCCCAGAAGCAATACGCCCATCACCAGCAAAACTACTTCCTGTACATAGGTCTTTTGCTTCCGGTTACTGTAAAAGTACCAAACCAGTGCTCCAAGCAGATAGAGGGTACACACCATAAGCGGCATGGAAACACGTAGCGGCAAACGCCCCTTCCACAGCAGATAAATCAGCACCGTCATCTGTCCGCCGAACATTGCTGCCAAAGGAAGCAACATCCTTCTCTTATGCGGAAGCATTGCCCATATCAAGGTACATACCCACATCAGTACCAATACATCGTTGATACCGCGATAATTATCACTGAAAAAATATTCCTGAATACCTGCGCCAATCTGCCGGAAATTTACACCTGTCTCTTGTGACCGGGCGTATTCCACCAGCTCCTCTGCACACGCCGTTGGAATGTCATAACCTAATATTACATAATCAAAATATGCTTCGTATTCGGCCTGTGTCACATCATACTTATCCAGAATGTGCTCCACCTCTTCATAGGTAAATCGCCTGTGATAATCAAAAAGCGTAACTCTGGCCTGATTAAAAGCTTTAAATTCTTTCCAACCCTGTCCGCTATAAGCCATTGCATTGCCACATAAACCAATCACCAAAATGGCTGCTATCACGCATATATATCGGATTCCTTCCATCACCCTTTGTTTCAGGTCAGTGTCTCTTTTTAAAAGTAATATTCCCAGAAAGACAGCTCCGCCCAAAGGCTGCATCATCAGCATGGCCTGATCCCGAAGCAAAAAAGCGAGAAACTCCAGAACTGCGAAAACTGTTAATCCCTGCCGCCTGCTTGGATATAAAAGAAGTCCTGCATATCCGGCCATGGCCATAAAGGCTGCCACACAGGTAAATTGTATCTGACCCAGCATAAACAATTGTGTTAAAAACAGCACTGCTGCCCCGAAACACACACCTGCTGCCTCCCGTAACTTTTCCGCACGGGACAATGCACTATGCAGTATTACAAAATAGGATAACCCCATAAACAAAATCAAACAACCGCCGTACCATGGTATCTCTGTAGTTATACGATATAACATGGACAGGGGTAAGGTAAACAGGTAGTTGACACAATTAATGCGGGCATCCGGCTGCCCTGTAGCCACACCGGACAGAATCTCGGCAATATATCTGTCATCATTGGTCTGGAAATAAATACC
>JAZODQ010000113.1:0-3549 GCA_045597105.1 Acetatifactor sp. | reverse complement strand
CTTCCCGGTATAAATGAAAATGGTAAGACGCCATTAGAAAATGCAGAGATTAAAGCAAGGGCATATTATGAAGCTTTTCATATGCCGGTATTTTCTTGTGATAGTGGGTTGTATTTTGATGAAGTAAAAGAGGAAGAACAGCCGGGAATTCATGTGCGAAGAGTAAATGGTAAAGAATTGTCAGATGACGAAATGATACAATATTATGCTTCTTTGGCAGAGAGGTATGGTGGGAAAATAACCGGACGGTACAGGAATGCCATTTATTTCATCCTGGATGAGAATCACCACTATTCCAGCATGGATATGTCTATTGCCACAGAGCCGTTTATTTTGACAACTGAGCCACATTCCAAGCGAGTGGAAGGATTTCCGTTGGACTCATTGTCGGTTGATATCGGAAGCGGAAAATATTATTATGATTTGGAAGTAAAAGATGTAAGTACATCCGTTGATGATGGAGTTAGAAAGTTTTTTACGACAATTTTATCAGAAGGATAACTTTCCGTTTGGTCGAAGAGATAAGAAAGGAGCATACATATGAAAAGCCTTACCTCAAAGCAACTAAGAACCATTCGGATTTTAATAATAATTATTGGAATACTTATCAGTTTTTGCATTTGGTTATTTTGGCCGGATGTAATAAATAACAATCCTCTTTATCATGTGGGTAATGGGAAATATGGCTCGAAGATAGGAGCACTTTTAATAGTGTTGATACCATTGTTTGGATTTTGTCCTTCTGGTATGAACGAAGAAATCCATTCTACAGACCCAATGGAACGGGCTGAATTACAGGAAAAGCTTGACATGAGAGCAGAAAAAATTCAGATTGCCGTTGCATTCTTTTGTAGTATGGTAGCATGTCTTGTTATGCTTGGTGGACTTTTTCTTTGCTAGCATAATTTGTAAAACAGTTAGACAACTTCCAATTTGTCGAACACATGAAACTTACAGTAATACTAAGAGAAGAAGTTGCGACTTATGTTATTTTTATAATAAGAACAGGTCGTGGGTATATACAAAATTATTTTTATAAAATGCCTTTGTATTTGCCATGCCGATTGATTCGTAAGCCAATTAAGAGAGGTGGAATTTAATGAAAAAAATCATGTCTTGGACACTTGTTATATCGATAATTGTATTTATGATTGATTGGGGCGTAGTGGGGTTAAAACTATTAAATGGTGATTACGATATCACAGTTGGGGCTTACATAGGACTGGTTTGCATTTTAGTAATATGGATAAGTGTCTTTTACAGAATATTTAGCGACAAGTGCCCACATTGTGGCAAAGTGCGATTGTCAAATGGCGAATATTGTTCTTACTGTGGCAAGAAAGTTAAATGACAAATGAATGGTGGAGTCAGACAAATGGATTTAAAAGATACAGCGAGAAAATTGAAAACTTGCGGAGGTATATTATGCCGGTAATTAAGGGGCTGGAATGGACATTTGATACAGTTGCCAATAAGTACGAAAAACTTCGTCCGGGATATACGGATGAGCTTTATCAAATGATTTTTGATTATATTAGGATTGATAGTTCATCCAATGTTGTCGAGGTAGGGATTGGAGGCGGACAAGCAACGTTGCCGGTTTTGCAAACAGGATGTACCTTAACGGCCATTGAATACGGAGAAAACTTTTCAAAATTGTGTAAGGAAAAGTTTAAGGAACATAAAAATTTATCTGTTATAACAGATAAATTTGAGAATGTATCTTTCACTGACTCTAAATATGATTTGGTTTATTCTGCCTCAGCATTTCATTGGGTGCCTGAAGACATTGGATATGCAAAAGTTTATGCTATGCTGAAAAGCGGAGGAGTTTTTGCCAGATTTGCCAATCATCCATATCGGGATAAGGGTAATGTGGCTCTTTCGGAAGCAATTGATAAACTATATGCGAAGTATTATTGTAAATATTATGGCAAGGATATGAAATCCGAAAAAGAATATAGTGAAGAACAGGCTATGCAGAGAGCTGAAATTGCAAAAAAATATGGTTTTATTGATATAAAGCATGCCCTATTTTATAGGACAAGAACTTTTACGGCTAAAGAGTATATCGAGTTACTGGGAACCTATTCAGACCACATTGCGATTGAAGAAAGGATTAGAACGGAATTTTTTTTGAAAATAGAAGAGGCAATAAATCAATACGGTGGTTCATTTACAATATATGATACCATTGATTTGCAGCTTGCTAGAAAACCTTAAAGGTATATTTAGTATGGGGAATGAACTTTCAATTATATGGACGATGAAACAGGTATACATAAGTTAAGTGCGGAGCAGGAAAGGAGAGCGACTATGAAAAAATCGAAGCTTATTATCAGTGCAGTTACAAAATATCTGGAGGGCATTATATTAGTGGGTTTGCTGGTGTTTCTTCCAGCGGGTACATTAGATTATTGGAACGGCTGGTTGTTTGCAGGGCTTTTATTCTTGCCCATGCTGGTGCTGGGAGTTGTGCTTTTTGCGAAAGCACCGGAGCTCCTGGAAAAAAGGCTCCGCAGTAAGGAAAAAGAGTCAGAGCAGAAGGGGGTAATCCTAGTGTCGGCGCTGGTGTTTATCGCAGGATTCATATTGGCGGGATTGGATTATCGTTTTGGGTGGTCCAAGCTGCCGTTGTGGCTGGTAATTGTAGCAGCTGTTTTGTTCGTGATTTCTTATGGTCTCTATGGGGAGGTCATGCGGGAAAATGCGTATCTGTCACGGACTGTGGAAGTACAGGAGGGGCAGAAGGTGATTGATACCGGACTTTATGGTATCGTGCGCCATCCTATGTATGCAGTGACGGTGCTGATGTATTTGTCCATGCCTTTGGTACTTGGTTCGGCAGTAGCCTTCCTGGTTTTTCTGATATACCCTGTGCTCTTGGTATTTCGTATCCGAAATGAGGAAGCAGTGCTGGAGCAGGGATTGGCAAGCTACAAGGAGTATAAGCAGAAGGTACGTTACAGATTGATTCCTTTCATATGGTAATTGAAAATATGTTTCTAAGAAGTATTCTACGAAAAAAGCGTCGCAAGTTAGCGACGCTTTTGCATGTTATAGACAGTTTCATGAAATATTAAGTAAACGAAGTTTGGCCATGTGTTACGGCTTGTGTACAACTCCTGTAAACAGTGGCAGTCCGTCCATGCCTGTGATGGCAAACAGGAAGGGTCTGTCCAGTACAAAGTCCACAGTTTCCTGCGGAGGCATGGCAGCAAAGCGAATGCCCATTACAGTGTAAGCGGCAGCTTCGCAGCCTTCCTCATCAATGGTGACGCGGGCAGCGTGCTGTACCTGGGAGAGGCAGAGGTTGGCTACATCTGTGGTCATGGGAGAGAAGTCGGCGATTCCGCCATTAAACACATCGGTAATCCCCAGGCGTTGTAAGTTCTCTATCAAATTCAGGTCAGAAACCACATCGAATTTGGGTATGGTCATGTTTACTGTCAGATAGTCCTGATTGTCCCAGCGTCCGTTGGAGAGCAAAAATTTGGTAAGCTGCTCATCCTGTACCAATTCATGTATTGTGGTATCCTGGTCCGGTAG
>JAZODQ010000112.1:0-10799 GCA_045597105.1 Acetatifactor sp. | reverse complement strand
TTCAGCTGGCTAACCATGTTGGAAAGCATACCGCCGGGTACCTGGTAAAGCAGGGTCTTAATATCAACACCCATTACCTTAGGATTTAACAGGCCGCTTGCCAGACACTCATCTCTGTAAGGTCTGAAGTAATCAGCAATTTCAGCCAGCAGGTTCTGATCAAAGCCGGTATCGTATTCGGTACCCTTAAAGGTCTCAACCATAACCTCAGTTGCAGGCTGGGAAGTACCCAGAGCAAAAGGACTCATTGCAGTATCGATTACATCAACGCCTGCTTCTACTGCCTTAAGGTAAGTCATACTAGCCACACCGGAAGTGTAGTGTGTATGTAACTGAATAGGCAGCTTGGTAGCGCTCTTCATAGCAGAAATCATCTCGGTTGCCTTGTAAGGAACCAGCAGACCTGCCATATCCTTGATACAGATGGAATCTGCACCCATCTCTTCGATCTTCTTAGCCATATCGCTCCAATACTCTAAGGTGTAAGCATCACCTAAAGTATAGGACAGAGCAACCTGTGCATGACCTCTGCCTTCCTGTACCTTGAACTTATTGGTAGCATCTACAGCTGCCTGTAAGTTACGAAGATCATTTAAGCAGTCGAAAATACGAATGATATCGATACCGTTGGAGATGGACTTCTGTACGAAGTACTCTACCACGTCATCTGCATAAGGTCTGTATCCTAAAATGTTCTGGCCACGGAATAACATCTGTAACTGTGTATTCTTAAAGCCATCACGGATTTTTCTAAGTCTGTCCCAGGGATCTTCCTTCAGGAATCTTAAGGAAGCATCAAAAGTCGCGCCACCCCAGCACTCTACGGAATGATAACCGACTTTATCCATCTTCTCTAAAATAGGAAGCATGAAATCGGTAGGCATTCTTGTTGCAATCAGAGACTGATGAGCATCACGTAAAATTGTTTCCGTAATTTTAATCGGTTTCTTTACTTGTTCTGACATTTACGAATTTCCTCCAAATTAGTTTTTTACAAATGAATGTGTGTACAAAGATATACACTATAGACAAAGCCAAAAGGCTTAAAGCTGTGCTATTCATAAGCCCTTCGGGCTTATTTCATCGCGCTCCGCGCTCTATACATCCTGCCAAAAGTACGCGTCTGTCCGTGCGAGCACGGCATCCGCGACTTTTGTCAGGATGTGCACAGCTTTAGAATACACCGAAGATGGCCATAAAGGTACCTGCTGCTACAGCGGTACCGATAACACCTGCTACGTTAGGTCCCATAGCGTGCATGAGCAGGAAATTAGTAGGATCTGCTTCTGCACCAACCTTCTGGGATACACGAGCTGCCATAGGAACCGCAGATACGCCTGCAGAACCGATAAGGGGATTTACCTTACCCTTGGTAATGATACACATTAATTTACCAAATAATGTTCCGGCTGCTGTACCAAACATAAACGCAACCAAACCAAGTGCTACGATCTTTAAGGTATCCAGATTCAGGAATGCTTCTGCACTGGTAGTAGCACCTACGGAAGTACCTAACAGGATAACTACGATGTACATCAAGGCATTGGAAGCGGTATCTGTCAACTGACGAACCACGCCGGACTCTCTGAACAGGTTACCTAACATCAGCATACCAACCAAAGGCACAGTGGTAGGCAGAATCAAACCTACTACGATGGTAACAACGATCGGGAAAAGAATCTTCTCCAGCTTGGTTACGGGACGTAACTGGCTCATCTTAATTTTTCTTTCCTTCTCAGTTGTAAACAACTTCATAATGGGGGGCTGGATAATGGGTACCAGTGACATATAAGAGTACGCTGCTACCGCGATAGGTCCCATGATAGCTGTCTGTCCCAGCTTACTTGCAAGGAAGATAGAAGTAGGACCGTCCGCACCACCGATGATGGAAATAGCTGCTGCAGCCATATCGTTGAAGCCCAGCCAAATTGCACCGAAATACGCTGCAAAAATACCAAACTGCGCCGCAGCACCAAGTAAAAAGCTTTTAGGATTGGCAATCAGGGGACCGAAGTCGGTCATGGCACCTACACCCATGAAAATCAGGGAAGGCAGAATTGCCCACTCATCCAATAAATAGAAATAATACAGTAAGCCGCCCACACCGTTTGCTGCATCTTCTGCATGAAGCATGATGTCAGGATAGATGTTTACCAGCAGCATACCGAATGCTATCGGGGTTAAAAGCAGAGGCTCAAAACCATGACGGATAGCTAAGTAAAGAAATACGCATGCAACTGCAATCATAACATAGTTTCCCCAGGTCAAACTGAAGAAAGCGGTCTGATGGAGCAGATTGTCAAACGTTGTAATTATATAATCCATTTGTTGACCTCCTGTTGTAGTTTACGGTTACTTCACTTAATTACTTTAAGGTTGCAAGTACCGCACCGGCTTCAACAGCGTCACCTACAGCTACATCAATGCTTGCTACAGTACCATCTGCAGGTGCTACTACAGGAATTTCCATCTTCATAGCTTCCAGAATGATAACTGCATCGCCCTTCTTTACAGCCTGGCCTACGGATGCTTCAATCTTGAAAATCTTACCTGCTGCACCGGCTTCTACCTTCACAGAACCTGCTGCGCCGCTTGCTGCGGGTGCTGCTGCAGGAGCTGCCTTGGGAGCTGCGGGAGCCTTTGCTGCTACGGGAGCACCTGTAGATGCGCCCTCTTCTACAACTACATCATATACATTTCCATTAACTGTAATGGTATAATTCTTCATTTTTAATTCCTCCATGTAAATAAATTGTCAATACATCTTAGCGTCTTGCCTTACGAATGGAACGTACTACGAAACCATCTGTAGAAGCGGAGCCTTCATATGCTGCCACTGCAGCTGCAATTACAGCTACCAGTTCTAAGTCATCAGCCAGCTCCTCGCTCTCCTGCTGCTCAATCTGAGCAACTGCATTATCAATACCGGTTGTTTCAACCTCTTTTTTCTTTTTGTTTTCAAAGTAATTCTGTACCTTGGGAATCAGGCCGAATGCAGAGATAACAAAAATAATCAGAATCAGAACACCGAATACGGTACCCATACCGATCAAAGTATTCATCGCTGCTTTTTTCATTAACTCTCCCATGGATGCTTTTGGATTCAGTGAAGCAGATTCCAGCTTCATGAACATATCCTTGGACAGGATAATTTCCGCTTCCGCATCCTTTAGTTCGCCATCCACCTGAACCAAAACAATAATCTCGTTATCGTCAATTTCAGCTGTCGCTTCACCGATATTCACAATGGAACCTATTTCATCCATTGCAGAATTAAAGGAATTCAGTGCGCTTACAAATGCATAACCATCAATGAAAATCATATCTTCTTTATAGAAGTATTCAATTTCTTCATATGTAAAGCTATTCATCTGTTCAATCAGACCATCTTGTGCATTGGTCTGACACATAGGAATAACAATGCTTGTTGCATAGGTTTTTGCGTCTTCAAGCAATGTCTGCTCACGGGCAGTCAGTTCTTCCTCACTTCCACAGCCGGTCAATCCTAAGATACAGGTAATCATACATACTAAAGCTAATAATTTCTTCATCTTATAATCACCTTTCTATTAAACTGTTCCGTGTTTTTTGTCGGGACGGCATTCACTTTTGGTGAATAACATTTCGAATGCACCGATTACATACTTTCTGGTATCAGCAGCTTCGATAATCTGGTCCACATATCCTCTCTTAGCAGCGCTCAACGCATTGAGCTGAAGTGCTTCATACTCAGCTGCCTTTTCATTAATTACATCCGCACCCTGACCTTCATACATAATCATGGCAGCCATCTTGCTGTCCATGGTTCCGATGGAAGCATTGGGCCAAGCAATGGTGATATCAGCACCGATGGACTTGGAGTTCATTGCAATGTATGCACTACCGTAAGCCTTACCGATGATTACATTTACCTTAGGAACAGTTGCATTTGCAAAAGCATATGTAAGCTTTGCAGCAGCTTTAGCGATGCCTTTTTCGGAGCAAACGGTTGCTTCAAAACCGGTTACATTGGTCAGAGTAAGTACGGGAATACTGAAAGCATCACAGAAGTTTACAAACTCTGCAGCCTTATCACACCCCTTCTTGGTCAATACAGCATCCATCTTTTCAGCTGTCTTACCTTCTTCATCATAAATTTCTGAGCGGTTAGCTACACAACCTACGGTTACACCATTCAGACGGATAAAGCCTGTTACCATTTCCTTTGCATAATCAGCTTTTACCTCAAAGAAATCATTGTTATCTGCCAGGATAGAAAGTGCTACAGAAGTATCACCTACACAATTTGCCAGATCACCGCATACACGGTTCAAATCATCGGTGCACTCCTCATCCATCTTGTAATCTTCATTGTTAGAAGGAAGGAAGCCGATTAACTCTCTCATCTTCGCAATGATGGTAGCTTCATCACCAACTACATCTACATTGCCGCATTCTTTAGCCTGGAAGTCAGCGCTTGCAGTGTTGCACTTCTCAGCGGTGTTACCAGCCAGTGCATTAGGTGCATTTACAAATAACTTTGCATTCTTCTCTTCCATAAAGGTAAAGTCTGTCAATGTAGGGAAAAGTCCCAATCCGCCACCACAGGTGCCGAAAATTGCAGTAATCTGAGGAATTACACCAGATGCCTGTGTCTGCTTGTTGTAAATATAACCAAATGCAGCCAGTGCGTCGGTCGCCTCCTGTAATCTTAAGCCGGCAGATTCAATGAGACCAATTACAGGTGCTCCTGTTTTCATTGCCAGATTGTAAAGATTTGTAATCTTCTTTGCATGCATCTCACCAATGGTTCCGTTCATAACGGAAGCATCCTGACTGTACACATACACAAGATTACCGTCAATCACTCCATAACCGGTAATACAACCGTCGGATGGAGTTTCGTTGGGTTTCATATTGAAGTCAGTTGCTCTTGCTGTTACAAGACCGCCGATTTCAACGAAACTGTTGTCGTCGAGCAAAGCTGCAATTCTTTGGCTCGCTTTTGAAGTAGTACTCATGCTTTCAGCCCTCCATGTATAATAAAAAAATAATAACAGATTAATTTGGGTTTTTTCGCTGTAATCGCAAATGCCCCCATGATTAAATTGTCCGTTACAGTATAACATAAAAAGTGCAACTCGAAAAGCCAAAATTGCACTTTTTTACAACATTTACTATTTCTATACCGCTTTATAAGAAAAAAGTATACAATGACTTACGGCCAACCGTATTTTTTCTTTAGTACCATTGCCCAAAATAAAGTTCTGTTACCTGCTTAAAGCACCATTTATAATCAATTTTCTCCACATCCCGGCTGACTACCAGCTTTTCCCGCTTAATCAGTTCTTCTCCTAAAAGGTAACGAATCTCCCCCAATACCTGCCCCGCCTTCACCGGTGCCTGCATCTCCTGTATACAGTCTACTTCCACCACAATCTCCTCTTCCTCCGTCAGTAGTAACCCTTCATAATCCGGTAGCATATCACTACGGATACTAATGGGTTCAGAAACCTCATATGCCCAATCCCGGGTAGCCGCATTATGTACCTGAAGTGGGGGCAGCATTTTTTCATCATAATAAAACACTCCATCCTTCAAGCTCAGATATCTATAATTATTCAAACCATATTGCATCAGCTTTTTCGTATCACTCCATTTGTAGGTTTTATTATTGGGCCAGCCACAGGCAAGCAGTGCAACCACCAGCTTTTTATCTCCCTGCTGAAGCGCCCCTACGTAACAATACCCGGCATTTCCCGTAAATCCGGTTTTCCCGCTGACAGCCCCCTCCATCATATTCAAAAAAGCATTGTGATTCGTCAGGCTGAAACTTCTGCCGTTGGCAGTAAAGGTATAGTCAGACCTCCCTGTTATCTGCAAAAAACTTTCACTCTGAGTGGACTCCCAGGTACAGTAACGCATTACTCTGGCAAGATCCGTGGCCGTGGTGGCGTGGGTCTTGGTTATCACCTCATCTTTTTCCGTAACCTGCTCCGTAGCATCCAGACCGTTAGGCGTAATATACCATGTATTTTCACAGCCTATCTCTTTTGCCTTTTCATTCATCAATCCTGCAAAAGCCGCCACTGCCTGTTTACTTTCTTCTATACTGCATTCTGAAGGATTCTTTGCTGCCACTTCCCCACCAATCAGCTTTTTTCCCACATGTTCTGCCAGGGCCACAGCCGTATCATTGTGAGACTCCAGCATCAGAGAGTAAAGCAAATCCCGAACAGTATAGCTTTCTCCCTTTTTCATGCTAAGCTTTACAGCCGGCATGCTTGCCGCATACCCGGATACGTTCACCGTTTCATCCGCTCCGGCATTCTCCAGCACCAGAATACAGGTCATTATTTTAGTGGTACTGGCCATAGGCATCTGTTCTAGATGATTCTTGCCGTAAAGGACTCTGCCCGATTCACCATCTAACAGCACCGCCCCTTTCGCATAAAGTTCCGTTTCCGCCATGGAAGCGGATGCTGCCGTAACAACAGGTATCTTTGATGCCGGCATGTAACTTATCACCAGCGCAAAAAGACACAAAATCATACCTGCCAATACCACTCTTTTTTGCCTTTCTTTTTTTCTATAAAAATCGTACAAAATTCTTCGTACCCGACTCACGCTTCCTTTCATATATACTTACACATTTCTATCCGCACTTTCATAAAAGCATATGAAAAAAGCTGCACTGAAATGACTAAATCATTTCAAGCAGCTCTGTTTACCATACAAATACGCTATATAATTCTATTAAATATCCAGTTTTAACTGTACCTCTGCCTCTGCCTGTTGTTTGAACTCCTCCAACACCACGGGATTGAACTCAGGCAATTCATCCAGACTCTTTACACCAAAACTGCGCAAAAACTGCTCGGTAGTGCCGAATAAAAGAGGTCTGCCGGGTGCATCCAGTCTGCCCAGCTCTGTAATCAAATCATACTCAAGCAGCTTATTGATCGCATGATCACAACTCACTCCGCGCACCTTCTCTATCTCGATACGGGTCACCGGCTGCTTGTATGCAATGATGGACAGAGTTTCCAACACTGTCTCCGTCAGGGTAATCTTACGGGGTGCCTTGGCAATCTTAATCAGGTACTCGTACATCTCAGACTTGGTACAAAGCTGCACCGCATCATCAAGCCAAATCAGATTGATGCCTCTTTCTTCCTTTTCGTAATCCTCTGCCATCTCTTTCAGAATGCCTTTTACCGTTCTTACGTCTGACTCAATTACGGAAGCCAGCCTGCTAACCTCCACAGACTCTCCCATTGTAAATAAAATGCCTTCGATAATACCGCGGGCCTTTGTTTTATCCATTCTGTTACCAAACCTTTCTTATCTTTTCAATGCTGTACTACGCTCTGTCATATACCGCTCAGCAGTATTGCCTTTTTCGCCTTTTGCGCATATCTTCCCTAACAGGCTTCTATCAGTATGTCACCAAATATTTCTTCCTGACTGATAGTAATCTTGCCTACTTTCATCATTTCCAGCATAATCAGGAAGGTGACAATCACTTCCATTCTGCTTTTTTCTTTTTCCAAAAGTTTACGGAAACTGATTTTCTTATGCTCCATTATGTATGCCTCCACAAAAAGTGCTTTGGCTTCCATATCGATTTCTTCCTTTTCAATCTTGCCGTATTTACTACGGATGGGGTCAATCTTATCTTCCTGTCTGCGGATAACGCTGCGGAAGATTTCCTGAAGCTTCACCAATGTTGTATCACCGATTAACTCTTCATAATCAAGGGGTGGTCTGTATGCCGCCACCTCTTTGGGAAGCTTCTGCTCACGGAAAAGATTACGGGCCGCATCCACCTGTCGGTCTTTCAGCTCCATGGACATGTACTTGTACATTTTGTATTCCAAGAGTTTTTGTACCAGTTCGGCTCTGGGATCCTCTTCCTCCCCTTCCTCGTTGACTTCCTTAGGCAGCAGCATACGACATTTAATATCGATTAAGGTCGCCGCCATTACCAAAAACTCGCTCATCACATTCATATCTTCGTTTTCCATCTGCCTGATGTAATCCAGATACTGCTGTGTGATTTCCACAATGGGAATATCATATATATCCACTTTATTTTTATCTATCAGGTGCAACAACAGGTCCAGCGGCCCCTCAAACACCTCAAGCTTAACAGGTATCGCCATAATACGTCTACCTCTCCTCTTTGGATTTTAAATCAATCACTACCAATTCTCCCGGATTGAACAACCGGACCGGAATAGTATGGGTACCCAGCCCTCTGCTGAGTATCATGCGTGCATTACCTTCCGTAAACAGTCCCCCGTCATACTTTGGAAAAAACGCCACCTTGGGAGATATTACGCCCTTCCCCCAAATAGGCACTCTGACCATACCGCCATGCACATGACCGGACAGTGTCAAATCCGCCCCCCATGCTGCATACGCCGGAAAATATTCCGGATTATGGGCAAGAAGAATATTATAAAATTCCTTTTCCGGCTGTCCCAAAACGGACTGCATATACCCATCTTCCATTTCTACAGTTGTCATACGTTTATAATATTTCTTATCAATTTCAGAGCCATAGATACAAATGCCGTAATCTGCAAGTATTTCCCTTTCATTTTTCAGCCATTTTATCTTCTCAGGGTTTAGTGCCCGGGCATAATCCTTTACAACCGTACCATACTGCCGGGGATATATTTCCATACGGTACTCATGATTCCCGCTTGCGTAGTAAATGGGATATTTTTCACTTAAGCGATTCAAAAGTGCCGCAATATTTTCTACATTCTTTTCCGTACCGGCTGTAATCATATCTCCGGCAATTAAAACCATATCCGGCTTTTGCTCATGGATAGCTGCCTCCAGAACTGTATTATCCTTACCAAAGGATTTGTTGTGCAAATCCGCCAACAGTACGATTCTGCAGTCTTTACGCACTTTAGCATCCGTTACCTCATATTCTTTTATTACAAAACGTCCGGTATCATATAATATCTGCCAAAGCAAATATATCCCTATGACAACCACTATCAGCAACAGAATATCTGCCATTCTTAAGTCCTTTCTGTCCCGGCTCAGCCAAAATCTCTTTGCCTTTTTCTCCGGTCAAAACTCTACAGGATAGTATATCACAATTTATCCTTCTACAAAAGAAAAAGTTGGAGTATTGTATGAAAACAGTCGCCAAACCCCGCGCGTTCCACCGTCTCTGCATACAGAACCGGTATGGAACCTATGAGCCTGCCATTCAGATAATAGTCTGCCGAACCTGCCATGCCCCCTGCTTCCACCGGTGCAGTCACATATTCCGGCAACTTTACTTCCTTGGTTACCTGACTTAAATCATTACCCTGAATATCCAAATAACGATATGCGCTCTGATATACTACTTTCGCTGTTTCCTGTTTACCCTGTTCTACTTTTATTTCCGGCAGTACATCCTTGTTTTCATCCACATACAGCCTGCATAATGCAAAACCATGATTTAAAAGCACCTGAGCCTCTGAAAATCTGGTCTTACTGTCCGGCGCCGCCATAATAACTGCAATCAAGTCAATACCATCTTTAGTCGCTGTAGCGGACAGACAAAACTTCGCTTTGGACGTAAAGCCTGTTTTAAGGCCGGTGGCATAAGGATACTGCTTCAGCAGTTTATTGGTACTGCTAAGTCCAAACACACTTCTGCCCTGTGGCGTATCATGTACAATATCCTCCATCCAGATACCGGAATAATTCAATACTTCCGGATAATGATAGGTCAGTTCCCTGGACATAATTGCCACATCCCTGGCCGTTGTATAATGATTATCTGACTCTGTAAGTCCGCAGCAATCCTCAAAATGGGTGTCCACCATCCCAAGTGCCGCCGCCTTTTCATTCATCCGCTGTACAAAGGCCTCTTCACTGCCTGCAATATGCTCTGCTACCGCCACACTGGCATCATTACCGGATGACACTACGATACACTTGATCATGGTCTCAAGTGTCTGCACTTCCCCCTGTGCCAGATAGACCTGGGAACCGCCCATACTGCTGGCATATTCACTGACAATCACCTGATCGGAAAGGGACGCATTCCCCTGGCTTATGGCTTCAAAAGCCAGTAACAACGTCATAATCTTGGTAATACTGGCAGGGCTCAGCCGCTCCGCAGCGTTCTTTTCATAAATAACCTGCCCCGTACTACTCTCCATTAAAACCACCGAGTGGGACTGCAAATTCAATCCCTCCCCTTCTGCCGCCTGCACCTTCATTTCCGGAAGTACCAGTACCCCGATTAATACCCACGTCAGTATCGTCCTATGTAACCACTTCACTTTTTTTAACATAAAAGCCTCGTTTCCCATCCCTACAGCCGGAAATTCATAATTCCGACAATATGTATTCTCACTTACAAGATATGGAAAACTTATCTATTATATGCAAATTATTGTAAGAATGTAATCCTTCCAAAATTACGGACAGAGACGAGATACGCTCTGCGAATCTCGCTCTGATGATCGGTCGCGAATACCATTTCGTGTAAGCACGATGGTGCTCGCCTCGTCGCCATCACATAAAAAGTCCCCTGTCAAATGACAGAGGACTCTAACGTTTTAGTTATATTTACGCTTTCTAGCTGCTTCAGATTTTTTCTTACGCTTTACGCTAGGCTTCTAGTTGTGCTCTCTCTTACGAATCTCCTGCTGAATACCAGCCTTTGCACAACTTCTCTTAAAGCGACGTAATGCGCTATCTAAAGTCTCGTTTTCTTTTACGATTACGTTTGACATGCTTACACCCGACCTCCCTTCAGTCCCTCTAGTATCATGACTGATTGGGTTATTATTATG
>JAZODQ010000111.1:0-34187 GCA_045597105.1 Acetatifactor sp. | reverse complement strand
GCAGCAGTCTTTTCCATTTGCATCAGGGAAATAATTCCCTCCTGCATCCTGGCGCCGCCGGAACAGCAAAACAATATGACGGGAAGCTTCTTCTGAGTTGCACGTTCGAACAGTCTGGTCACACGCTCTCCTACAATTTGTCCCATACTCGCCATCATAAAGCGGGTATCCATCACTCCGATTGCCACACGATTTCCCTCGATACGTGCTTCTCCTGTTATAATGGCATCCTTTAAATCATGTTTACGGGAAGTATCCACTACTTTTTCTGCATAGTCTTTATCATTTAACGGATTGCTCCATTCTATATCAGCATCCCACTCTGTAAAAGTGCCTTTATCTATCAATGACTGAATTCTTTTTTTCGCATGAAATCTCATATAATGTCCGCAATTAGGACATATAGAAAAATTCTGGTCTAACTTCTCTCCTTCTGTCTCGGTTCCGCAAGCGGTACATTTTCTTCCCTTCATCTCAACTCACACCTCCATTTTTCGATGTTCCGCTTCAATACTTTTAACTAAATATATTTAATTAAATATATTAAAAATATTATAGCACTAAAAATGTGCTTGTCAATAAAAAAATTATTAAAAACACCTCTTGCTTTTTGAGTCGTGGACACCCTAATCCTATATTTCAAAAAGGACGCCTTATAACAAGACGTCCTTTGATATCTCTCCAATATTCACTTTAGGGATACATTATTTTGGCAATAAACAGAGGCTCATCCGTTGCACCGTCCATAAGTAAAATTGCAAAAGGACGGTCCAAATATACCTGTAAATAATTCCTTTCCACAAAGGCCTCCGTACAATTATCAACGACTATGCTGGTAACCGCTGCCGCTTTGGTCCCCTCACCATCAATGATTAATCTGTCATTTTGAATAATGGCTGAAGCATATGAACAAAATTCAGGTTTATCATTGTCATAGATGTCGGGAAAATTATTATAATTTTTGTCAAATATCCGTTCTAAACCGGCGCTTTTCAAAATTTCAGAAAGGTTATACTTCACTTCAAAATCCGTTTGAGGCAGCATGGTGCTAAGCTCTGCATTTAGTTCTCCCGTGGATTTACCGCTTTTGACCAGCCCCTCAATATCTAAATCGGCCAGCTTAAAATCTCCTACCTCCTTTGGCAGGACAGCTATCATATAATATTCTTTCTTATCATAATCTTTGCGGAAACCGGTGGCATACTCATTTTCATAATAAAAATATTCATTACTGTACATGCCCTTTACAGTGGTTTGTTCTCCGTCTGCAAGTGTAAATTCCGCATCTCTTATCTGATTCTCCCGATAAGGTGACTCCCACTTTCCATCCAATAATATGGCATTTATAATGATTGACACGGTATCCTCCGTTAAATCATTGGGACTTAATGCATTTTTAACCAATCCGTCAGTTGCCTTATCTGCCCACTTGTTTACTTCTTTGATCCCCTTTGCATTTATGGGAATTTCCCTGATTTCTGCATGATAGGTATCCTCCAGCAATTGAGTGTAGCTCTGCCGTACATCATAATCGAGAGTTTCGTCCGTCCAAAAAGAATTACTGATTATCAGCTTATTTCTGGTGTCTGTTTTTCCCCTGTTTAAAAATGCACTATAATACTCATTTGCAGACGCAATATCCATCCCTAAAAAATCCTCTATGGACACAAGTGCTTCCGGACCTGCGCCGTTGGCAAGCATTGCCAGCGCATAATTAACGGACATCCCGCTAATCATTACATTTTCACCGGGATAAGCCTGACTTACGCTGTCCACCAGACCAATATTGGTAGACAAAAGGCTTTTTGTATTGATTGCAATATCATAACTACCCCCTTCTTCCTTGCCACTACCGGTCATGCCCGGTGCAGTGCTTTTCGTCTGCTTCGGTACATCCCCTCCTGTTGTGATATTACTGCCGCAGCCACTCAGACAACTGACCGTAGTAAGAATTGCAATAAATTTCAATACTTTTCTCTTAAACATAGAATCCCTCCCACTTCTGCTCATTTGTATCACATTGCTATCTACTCATATAGACGCCATGGAAATAAAAAGGTTTCAAAGAATTGGGAGAGATTTCCTGCTCATTTTTATTTACTTTGCTTTAACAGGGGTCTTGCCACCTTCACATTGAAGAACTCAATCAAAGGCCCCATGAAGAATGCCGTGATAATGGTACCTACACCTGCGATTGTAGGGATCTGGCCAATGGTCCCGCCTGCCAGCAGAAACAGTATCACGCCGATGATTACGCAAATCACATCGGTGGTAATTCTGCAGTACTGGAACTTGGCAAGCTTCCATTTACCGGACAACACGATAGCCACGGCGTCATAGGTGGATACACCCAGATCTGCCGTCATATACAGTGCGGAACCAAAGCAAATCACCACGATACCGATAATCAGACATATCACTCGTACTACCATGCTCGGGTCCACAATGACTGTTTGCAAGAAATCATAAGTGAACTGGGTGATATATCCCAGCAGAAATAAATTGATAAAAGTTGCAATACCAATGTTGTGGCGGTCCACTACCAAACTGAATGTGAGCAGCAGTAGATTCACAATCACGTACAGCGTACCAAAGGGAATCGGTATCAGTTTATCCAGGCCACTCATAAGGGACTGGAAAGGGTCCACACCCAGCGCCGCAATTTTAAATACGCCTACGCTGATGGCACAAATAATTACACCTGACAATGACATTAAAATTCTTCTTGTTTTCATAAAATCCTCACTTTTCTTTTGTTATATATTATATTGCTTTACTTAGAAAACCAGTTGCACAAGCAACATATAGCAGACCGTTCCGCCTGCAATGGATAGAAGCATCTGACGCTTCCACATATGTAGCGATACAGTCACCAGGATTGCAATACATTCCGGAATACCATGTGCTCCACTGATGATGTTCACATTTTTCAGGCAATATACCACCAACATGCCGAAGATAGCTGACGGAAGTGCCTTGCCCAGATACTGAATATATTTAGGCGTCTTACGCTTGCCCGAAAAAACAATAAAGGGCAAAAATCTGGTGGCCATTGTGCCCAAAGCACAAATAGCAATGGTAATCATCTGTTGTACAATCGTCATACCAGTCCACCTGCCTTTTCTATGGGTTTACGCCCCAGCGTTAAAAGCAGCAGAATGCACACCATGGTGGGTACCATAAAGGAATCTGCTCCAAACAAAAGTCTGCAAACAACTGCTGCCCCGATGCCAATAAGTGCGGTATAATGCTTCTTTTCCTTGAGCCACTGTTCTAGGAAGATCACTACGAACATGGCCGTCATCACAAAATCCAGTCCTTCCGTATCAAAGGCAATCAGGGAACCCAAAAGTCCTCCCAGGGTAGAACCGGACACCCAATAAAACTGATTTAACAAGGTGACCCAAAACATAAACCAGCCCTTGTCCACATCCTTAGGAATTTCCGCCGTATAATTAATGGAAAAGCTTTCATCACACATACCGAATATCAGATAAAAACGTTTCCATCCCATTCCTTTATATTTATCCAGCATGGATATACCATAGAACAAATGCCTTGCCTGTATCATCAGGGTCACAATCAGGGTCTGCATGGGTGCAAAGGGACTGAGCAGCATGGATACTGCCAAAAATTCCAGTGAACCGCCAAATATGGTCAGACTCATCAACAAGGGATACCAAAAAGGAAAGCCTGACACATTCATATAAATACCATATGCCATTCCCAAAAACCAAAAACCTGCAAAAATCGGTATGGTATGGGGAAATGCCGCCCGAAGTGCCTTAAGCCGCATGCCCTTCGTATTCATATGTATTACCTCCGAATAAAACTTTTTCTACTGTATAACAAAAAAACTACCTTCAATCTGCTCTATTGTAACACTGCAGTTTGAAGGTAGCAAGTTGCTTATTGTCATTATTCAGTTATTAATTGTTCTTTGCATACTCCATCAAAGTACTCTTTTAATATCTTCTTCTGTAATAATAGAATATACTTTTGTATGATATTTTTTCTCTATCATACGGGAACCAATCTCTGCCTGCTCTTCTGATGCAATCATACGGTCAGCTATCACAACCACTGCCACAATCTCAACTTTTGCCATCTTCAGGATTCTTTCTATTCTTTCGTCAAGGGACTGTCCGGAAGAAATCAAATCATCCACAATGACCACCTTGTCTCCATCCTGAAGCGTGTATCCGCATAACATGCGTCCACGACTATCCGCAATCTTTCGGTCATAACAGTAATTTACGGTAACACCATACTTTTGAAATAGTGCATAGGCAGTTGCGGCCGAGAAACCAATTCCATGATATGCCAATCCCAGAACTGTATCAAATTCCATATTCTGTTCCCGGATGCAATCTGCAAAGAATTCTCCTATCTTCGCCATCTGTGCATTGGTCACAAAATTTTCCGTATTGATATAATAGTCTGCTTCCACACCTGACTTCAGTATGCGCTTACCCGATTGAATAATACCATTTCCAATCATGAACTTCACAAAACGTTCTTTGTATGTCAATGCATTCATTTTGTAGTCCATTAACTCATCAATGGTAACCCCGAAATAATCCGCCAGCTTTGGTAATAGCGTGATATCCGGCAAAGCGGTCTCATTTTCCCACTTGCTTACTGCCTGTCCGGATAGACACAGCCTCTCTGCCAACTGCTCCTGGGTAACTCCTTTATTTTGGCGTAACCGTTTAATATTCTTTCCAATTGCCATATCCTATTCTCCCTTGAATTCTTATTGAGGAGCGCTTCTCTGTAAAAAATCATAACAAATTATAATCGGTCACGCAATCAGCCTATAAGACAGTTTTACTCAACTGTCGGTTGGAAAAAGACTATTTTTTAATTTTATTCAGCTTTTCGTTCAACTCAAGCAGCTGCTCTTTTGTTACAGTAATGTTGGCTGTGCCCATCATGCCGGTGAGACGAAGTACGGTAAAACCACCCACCATCTTCATGATACCCGCATTCAGTTTGAAACCGCCCGCTTTACCACTTTCCATAGAAGCTGTCAATTCTTCTATCATGCTCATGAACAGTGCCTTGCCCTCTTCATTGGCCATAATATCTGCCAGCTTATCATTCAGGGAGAAATACCCTTCCGGTGCCGTAATATCAAACCAGTTCAGAATTGCTCCGGTGTCTTTTAAACGATAGGCCTCATTAAATACTGGCACCTTCTTAATCCTGCTTTCGTCCGTACATTCGCCGGCCTTTGCAGTCAGTATGGTTTCTCCTTCGTTGGGTACTTCAAAATAGAAGAAATGCTCCGGACTATTCTTTTTACCCAAACTCTTACCATTTGCGAAAAGCTCTACTTCCGGCTGGTTAGAATATACCGTTACCTTCGTTATCTCCTCCACGCGGTCCACATAACGCTTACCACAGATATGTACGAAGGGTTCCCGGGAAAGCCATGCTTTATATGCATAGAAAGCATCTTTCTTATACTTACGGTCAAAGGTTACAAGGCCTTTATGATTCTGGCCGTTCTCACCACCCTCCGCTCTGGCGTCCGCACCAAAATCAAACATATTCCATACATGGGTTGCCCAGAGATAAGGTCTGGTATATAGTTGCTTAATCAGTTCTTCATGATAATAGGCCTGATACTCTTCCGTATAATCGCCCTGCGCCGGTTCTGAACTATGCCAGTCCAGTGCCTCGCAGCCATACTCGCTACAGCCAATGGGAATCTGAGGAAACTCCTTATGAAAGGCATCAAACCAGGGCCCGTTCATATCCGTATCGCCACCATACCAGCCAAAGTAGTGATTGTAAGAAATCACATCCGGTATCTGAATATATGGATCATGGATATCACACATGGACACGCAGGCAATGGTAGTCAGTCTGGTGCTATCCAGCTCATGAACCAGGTCATTAAGTAATTTATGGTTTTCTATCAAATCCTCATCGGAACCATTGATGGTAATTTCATTGGACAGTCCCAAAACAACAATACTGGGATGATGATAATTCTGAATCACCAGCTCCTTCATCTGTGAAATCGTGTTCTCACGGGCACCGGGCATATGTTTGGAGATATAAGGAATCTCTGCCCACACAACCATACCTCTTTCATCACACAAATCATAAAAATACTGATCGTGCTGGTAATGGGCCAGACGTATGGTAGTTGCCCCCACCTCACATATCAAATCCATGTCTTCCCTGTGATGTTCCGGAAGCAGGGCATTACCCACTCCCTTTCTGTCCTGATGACGCGAAACGCCACGCAAAGGATAACTCTCTCCATTTAAAATAAATCCCTGCTCAGGGTCTATCCGAAACGTACGACATCCAAACCGTGTACTGACCTCATCCACTACCTCTGCACCATCCAAAAGCTGCACAGTGGCCGTATACAGATACGGGTCCTTTCTTCCATGCCAGAGATGTACTCCTTTGATTTCAAGCTCAGCCTGTCCCGTGGATACATCACCCACACATCTGGTCACTTCCCTACCTTCAGCATCCATAATCATGTAACAGAGCGTCATACCGACCGAAGCATCTACTACATCCGCCTCTACAAGCACTTTCGCATCCTGCTCTGTCACCTCAGGGGTCACACGGATACCCGGACCGCCATAATTATCCAAATTAAAATGTGCCTTGCTCACCGCAATAATATTTACATCCCGATACAGTCCTCCATAAAATGTAAAGTCTGCCATCTGGGGATATACTTCCGTATTCTCAGCATTATCCACTGCAATCACAAGCAGATTCTTTTCCTGCAAGGCTTCCGTGATATTTACACGCCAGGTGGAATAACCGCCATCGTGATGTGCCAGCTTCTGCCCGTTTACATACACATCTGCAGAGGAATTGGCTCCTTCAATCTCCAAATAATATAACTCGGCAGCAGGAAGCCCTTTTTTCTTAAAATCCTTAACATAATAACATGTACCGCGGTAATAATCATTGCCTCCATCCTGTCCGTCTTTCCCATTCCAGGTATGAGGCAAGTTTACTTTTTCCCACAAAATCGGTTTCTTTACGGGTACAGAATGGGCCTTTTTAGAAAAGGCCCATTTCTGATTTATATTCATTTGTTGTCTCACTTGCATATCTCCTTTTCATTTGTGGTATCTATGACAAATGTAACGAACATCTTTTATCTTATGACTCTTCTGTTCCGTATAAAATCTTGCGGTACAGGTCATTAATCTTTTCTTCACCAAGTGATTTCATAAATGTGTGTGTATAATGTCCGCCATTTTTTAAAAGACCTTCCACATATGCGGATACCCTTTTACGCTTATCATTTACATCAATTTCCTCACCACCGGGCTTCAGTGCCATATAGGCCCACATATATTCCAAAGCCATGCTGTCAAACCGGTCACTCAGCTTCTCTTTGCCTTTCTTTGCAACACTCTCAGCCAGCTTGTATGAATCATACCACTGCCTCTCCGGTACGAACTCCGGTAAATCAACATACTGCATCTTCACTGCGTGTAAAGTGCTCAAATCACAATCTGCCAACAATGTATCATACAGTTCTACTTTTAATGTATCGGAACCTCTTCCCTGTGTTCGACGATACATATACAGAGGTAAATCTTTCTCTATGGGACTTATAATGATTGTATCTTCCTTGTTTAATCCAAACAATCCGGAACCACTCATCATAGATACATGTCCCAATCCCTCTGCCTTAAAGGAGCGTACTGCAAAGGTCATTCCATTGGCCTTAATTGTACTCATCTCGCCTAAATCCTGCTCGATCAGTACATGACTTAATGCTATTGCGTCTAGTAATCTCGCCATCATATCGCATTTTCCTCCCTTTTGTAACGCGTAAGACTATTCTGTGTTTTAGGCAAAAAATTCAGAATAGTACCTTATTCCTATTTTAATTATAAGAAAAATACATAGCAGTGTCAATGCCGAAAGTACTATATTTTTTCACAAAAAAGCTTACAGACCACCAAAAATCTGTAAGCTTTTCTTGTAACTATCTACCGAAACAAAGATGTATACTCCCTGTCTCCGTCGGTACTATTATAGGGCTCACATATCCAGCACAAATCAATAATCATTCCACTACCACTTTCCAAATAATGATAGCCATTGTCGATTACAGCACACTCCTCACTTCTTAATACCGTATAGTCCGGGTTTACACAATCCCTGGTTTCTTTTATTTTATTAAAAAAATCTATGTCGGAAACATCATAGGGCTGTCTGTATAAAACATTATGTACAATATCATATACATACATATCCTCCCTACTAAGTACATGCATATAGACTTTACTGCCATCCTGCTCTACCTGCACATCACAATAATGATCTCCCTGTGTAAAATGACAGCCTATTGCCTTTAAATCAACGGCACCAATCATTCCTCTCTCTCTATTGAAAACAAAGAGTCCGTAATAGTCATGAAATACCAGCATTTCCTCAGACGCATAATCCAGGATAGGACAATCTGCTCCGGGTTCTGTGTTCTCCGTTACCACCGGCACAGTGATTTCTACCATTTCAGCATCTTCCGGCAATATAAATTTCTGTACTCCTTCGCCATCAGCATCAACTTGACCCGGTTCCCTGGGTATCTCTCCAGCTGCATCACCCTGGTTCTGCTCCAGGAGCACCTCGTCCACTCCATCATCTTGGCTCTGCTCTCGGGACACCTCCTCCATTATATCGCCCTGGCTCTGCTCCAGGGGCACCCGGTTCTTTGGACTGGTCAATAAAAGGCATGCCAGCACTATCACTATTACGACTGCTGCCATTGCCACAAACGATAGTGTTCTTTTGTACTTCAATATATTTGTTATACGTCTCTTCATATCCCCTTCACCAAAGGAAATCGGCATACCGGCCCACTGAAACCGCTTCGTTCCGGAGGCCATAAGTAAAAGTACACTTGCATACTCCTGCTTTTTCTCCAAACCGATGCGCTGTATGGTTTCCTCATCACATGCCATCTCCATGTCCTTCTCCAGCAAATAGAATGCAAGCCACACAAAGGGATTAAACCAATGTATACAACTAATCAGAAATGCTACAGGCTTTTTAATGTAGTCGCCGCGATATATATGGGTTTTCTCATGCTCTACTACATACTTTCCATGCTCTTTAGACATATCTGAAGGCAGATAAATTCTGGGGTGTACCATTCCCCACACGAAAGGAGTCCTGATATCATCTGCATAATAAATATTGCTCTGTTCACACTGACTGCACAATATCTTACGCTTTAGGCGCATACAGGAAAATGCCGCATACACCAACAATGCTATCACACCGGTAATCCATATCACTAGGATTCCCTTCATCATGCTATATTGCATGTGTCCTTCGAACTTCTCTTTTTCCCCTGACATTCCCGCATTTGCAATCATCTCTTTGTCAATCACCGGCCTCTGAGTGACATCAGCGTGTTGGTATTCATGATTCTCCACAAACACTGCATCCACACTTAAGTCTGTAGCCATCCCCAAATCCTCAGCATCCTGCATCATCGTTTTCTCCGACAATAACCGGTCATAGCCGGGAATCATTCCCCATATACTGAAATCACTTTCTATCTGCCACGGCAATACCAGGCATAAATAGGGCAAAATCCAAAGCAGGCTCACATATTTGCTCGAAATACCTGTTTTTCTAAAAAGTTGCCGTACGATCAACACTACCATCGTCACAACTGCCCCACGAAAACTTGCATCCGCCAGCCACAATATAAAGTTCCTCATTGTTCTGACCTCCTCTCCCTACTCCTTCTTCACGTCCTACTCTTGTCTATGATTTCCTGCAACTGCCGTATCTCCTCATCACTGAGCTTACGTTGCTTCGTAAACGCCGCCACAAATCCGGGCAGAGAGCCTGCAAAGGTCTCCTCCACAAACTGCTCACTCTTATTTGCCAAAAATTCTTCCTTAGTGACAAGAGCACTTACAACGCCACCTTCATTTTGAAAAAGACCTCTTTCACACACCCTCTTTAAAATAGTATAGGTGGTTGATTTCTTCCACTTAAGCTCCTTTTCACACTTCTTTGCCAGTTCCCCCGAGGACAAGGGTTCGTTGTCCCAGATAATATCCGCAAATTTCATCTCTATTTCACCAAGCTTATATTCCGCCATATGCACCTCGCAACCTTTATGTTTATGTAATTCTACACACAGTAGACCTCTTCTTCATTCTACTGCGAGTAGACCCTATGTGTCAAGAAATATTTAAAGTCATACTGACAATACCATCCCTGACGCCTTGCTTTTACACCTTCTTTTTGCTAACATAGAATCGAACCGTGATCTATATATTGTCCAAACGCATGAAAGAAGAGGGAATTTAAATGATTGATTTTCAAAACGGAAGTATTGTGAAACTTTCCAAAACAGGTATTGAGACAGCGGCAGATGTATTACCTTTGCTTATTAAGGAAGAAGAAATTATCGGTGTGTACAAAGGCATCCGTGACTATGTAGTATTCACCAACAAGCGCATTATATCCGTAAATGTGCAGGGTATCACCGGCAGAAAGAAGGACTTCACCACCCTTCCCTATTCTAAAATTCAGACCTTCTCTATTGAAACTGCAGGCACCATCGACCTTGACAGCGAATTACAGCTTTGGTTCAGCGGTCTGGGACTGGTTACTTTTGAATTTACAGGTCGAAGCGATATTGTAAAAATCGGTCAGCTTATCAGCAGCATTATTCTTTCGTGACAAAAAAGCGCCCCGGAGATTGTTTCCGGGGCTTATCTTTTACTCACTTTTCTTATTCTACAACTACAGTACCGTCTTCCTTTATGGTAATCGTCATATCATCCTTTACATAGGTCAGAAATTCTTCACCCAGACTATCCACCACAGGCATACTCACATCATCCAGCCACACATCCGCAAGTACTGCTCCGGCAGCCGCCAGGGAATCAATGGGTTCGGAAAACAGCATACAGGCCGGCTGTCTCTTCATGGAACAGGCACAATAGAGTACCAGACCACCGGTAGTCGAACCTATAGTACGTGGCAGACACAATGCCTTTCCCGCCATCTGTTTGCCATACAGATCCGGATTATTCTGGTCACCGCAAGTGGCCTTCTTATCTCCGAACTGCAGAGCCTTTTGAAAAGATGCCAATGTATTCAGGCCCCCGTGTGAAACCACTGCAGGTGCAGTTACGGTTCCGGGTGCAACGATTCTTCCTTTAAACTCTTTCATTATCTGCCACCTCCCTTAGTAATCTGCTCCAAGATTTCTGCATCCGTATAATAGCGGGCACTGGTATATGTGCGCAGTTTATTACTGGAAGTAATTACCGGCATTTTCTCGCTAAGAGGATTGTTCATATACATTAACGGACAAATATATGATGTAATAACACCGGTTTCCTTTAAGATGGCGGCATAAGGTGTTTCTTCAAATTTCTTAAGCACAGCCGGCGCCGCAGTGAAAACAGTGGGAATACAAACCTTACTCCTGCCTTCTTTTTTTAGGCTCTCCTGAATCTTCTGTGTCCAATCAGTCAACTGCTCTAAACTCATATGAGGACAACCCATAAAGCAAAGCTTGGGTGTTGCATCTTTCTTTTTCCAAATCACAGGATAACTCTTATATACCCGCTCCAGTTCCGCATCATCCACCACATAAACCTGGGCGCCTTCTGCGATCAGGCTCTCACCAAACTGCACTGCTTCCGGGGTAATGTTCTCCACATGATACAAACCGACTGCACCATTGGATGCGGTAGCCGCACCGAAATCCTTTAAATAGGTTTTGGAGGCATCATTTAATTCTCCGCCAATCCATTTATCCAAACCTACAATATAAGGCACGTCTTCCATTACCTTCATACCGATGGCTGAGCCTAAAAGCTGTGCTTCCGGTTTCTTCGTAGTCTCAATCTTTACAATCCAGGTAGCCTTTCTGCCTTCATCTGTTAAAAGTCCGAAATAAGGCACATAGCCAAGTACGGATCCCATCAGATCAATAATACCGGAATTACGGTTACATCTGGCACCCAGCACAGAATTTGCATACACCACTGCTGAAGATTCTGACCAGGATAATACCTCACCCATAGCGGGTGTATTGCCTACTTCATCCATATAACAGGTACATGTAAAGGCATCTTTTTCCATAAGTCCAAGCTGATTTAACTGTCTTTCATAATCCTCCTGTTTTGAATACATGAAATTTTTAAAAATAATATCCTGCAGAAAACTGCTTGGAACCTTCGGGTCCAGTGGTCTGGGATCAGCCGTAAACTTCTGTGTAGAAAGATTACCTGCTTCAATCAGTTTATCCATCAGTTCATAAACCGGTGTCAGTGCCTTTAATCCAAAGGAAGTAACCAAATGATTATATGTACTGGTGACCGGCACCATGGAATCCGCACCAAACAGTTCTCCGTAACGCACCAGTGTTTTCATAATTCTGGCAAGGACATCACCCTTTTCGCCATCCAAAATCGCCTGTTGTTCTTTTGTTAAATTCACTGTCAATGCCTCCTATCAAATCTTCATGGCAACTTCATAAGCACGCCATACTACGGTTCTTAAAGTACCCACCTGTAAACAGTCGCCTACAAGATATACATTTTTCGCAGCCTGTACCAAAGGCTTGGAAATATAACCTGCTGAACTAATCACACTGTCACAGGAAATCTCTACGCTCTTACCATCCTTATCTTTGCAGATAATTTTACCGTCTTCTACAGCCTGTAGTGTGGTTTCCAAATAAACGGGCACCTTATGAAGTGCAAACCACTCACGCAAATAGGAACTGTTCGCCAGACAGATACCCTTCTGTGCAATCAAATCATCCTTCATCTCCACGATAATCGGCTGCTTGCCCTGGAGTGCCAGTTCATATGCAATTTCACAACCTGTGAGACCACCGCCAACCACAGCAACCGTATCACCTACGGGAGTACCTGTCAGATATTCACAGGCTTCTATCATCTTTTCATTACCGGGTACATTTTTCAATACACGTGCAGTAGAACCGGTAGCTACAATAACAGGACAGCCTGCAAACTGTGATACATCCTTTATCTCTTCATTCAAATGTACTTCAATCTTTAAATCAGTCATCTGCTTTTTATACCATGCCAAAAGGTCACGAAGCTTACCCTTGTAACTCTCCGCACCGGCTGCTATAAATGTTCCGCCCAGCTGATCCGTTTTCTCGTGGATAATGGGTTCATGTCCACGGAGTTTCAATACTCTTGCAGCCTCCATACCACCGATACCGCCACCGATGATATGCACTTTCTTCGGACTGTTTGTAGGTACAATCTTATGCTTGTCCCACTGCATGGTTTCTGCATTTACCGCGCAGCGTGACAAATGAAGAGAATCACTCAAATCCTGATCATTGGGAACACCCTTGTAGTGACACATATTAAAGCAAGCGTTATGGCAAAGAATACAGGGACGGATATCTTCTTCCCTACCTTCCATAAGCTTGGTTACCCAGGCCTGGTCAGCCAGGAAAGGTCGTGCAAAACCTGCACCATCAATACGACCTTCCTTAATGGCATCCGCTGCTGCTCCGGGCTCCATACGGCCGGCACATACCACAGGAATATCCACAAACTGACGAATATGTGCTACGTCCTCCAGATTACAGTTTTCCGGCATATAAATAGGCGGATGTGCCCAATACCAGGCATCATAGGTACCATTATCGCAGTTCAACATATCATAGCCAGCATCCTGTAAATACTTTGCAGCCTTTTCAGACTCTTCCATGTCACGACCTGCTTCCACATATTCTTCACCGGGCAATGCACCTTCTCTGAAGCCCTTGGTCTTTGACTCCACACTATAACGAAGGGAAACAGGGAAATCCTGTCCGCATTCTTTCTTGATTTCTTTCACGATTTCTACAGCAAAGCGATAACGGTTTTCGAGCGAACCGCCATACTCGTCTGTACGCTTATTTACATACTTCAGGGTGAACTGGTCCAGGAGATATCCTTCATGTACAGCATGAATTTCCACACCATCCACACCGGCATCCTTTAGCAGTTTCGCAGTCTTACCAAAAGCAGTAATAAATTCCTGAATTTCCTCCACAGTCATCTCTCTGGAAGGCACCTTGTCTGACCAACGATTCGGCGACTCACTGGGTGCTGCCGTAATCTTATCCAGATCCATAATGGGTTTTGATACTGCACGTAACACTTTATTGGTATACAATGTCTCCATCAGATGGTCAATTGTAAAAGAACGTCCGAATCCGGCCGTCAGCTGTACAAAAAGCTTTGCTCCGGTTTTATGAAATTCCGGCATCCACTCAGCCAAATCCTTATACATCTTTTTATTTTTGTGCAGCCACTGTCCCAACATAGGGTTATATACGGGCTGACATCCCGGCAGAACCAGACCACAATTGTTCTTTGCCACTTCCATGATAAACTTAGCCCCCGCCTTATCGAAGTGGTTAATTTCCATCCAGCCTAATAAATTCGTTCCACCCATGGATGTCATAACAATACGATTCTTGATCTCACAGTTACCTATCTTCCAGGGTGTGAACAAAGGCTCTAATCTTTGGTTCATTAATAATACCTCCTTTGTAATAATTTACCTTCTCTCGTCGATTTGTATATACAACAAATGCGCCTAAAGTAATTGTATCATACAATAGGCGCATTTAAAATAGATAAAACTTTTAACTTTTTTTACTTTTTATCATTTTTCTTATGGTTATGATATAAAGCACCACTACGAGAATCGTAGACAACAAATCCGCAACAGGCTGTGCCCATGCAAGACCATTGGCACCCATACCTGCTTTCAAAATAAATAAGGCTGGTATGTAAATGAATCCCTGTCGGCTCAAGTTGATAATAAGCGCGGGTGTAGCTGCACCGGCTGCCTGAAGTGCATTTGCCAGAACGTAGAAAACACCAAACAGGAAACTGGTTGTCAAAAGAATTCTGACAAACTGTACTGCATATGTAAATGCCGCCTGTTCCGTAAGGAATATACTTACAATCTGATTCGTAAACAGGTAACAGATCACCGTCATTGTCAAGCTAAGTGATAACGCAAATACAACAGAAAAACGCATTACCTTTTTAAAACGATCCCAAAGACCAGCTCCTACACAATAGCCCAGCAAAGCTTGAACACCCTGACCAAAGCCGATACATATCATACCTGTAATCATGGTCACCTTGGAGGCTACACCAATTCCTGCCACTGCCATATCTCCAAAGGAAGCCATCTGACCATTCATAATAATCTGAGAGATACTCATTAAAAGTGAACCAAGTGATGCAGGAACACCAATGACTAAAATGCTACTGCACACATTATCTCGAATCATGAAATCCCGTGGTCGAATGCTGAGAATGGATTTCCCCTGTAAAAAATATAATATATAGAAACAAGCACTGAATGTATTTCCTATAGCGGTAGCAATCGCTGCCCCGGTAATGCCCCAGCTGAACCCCAAAATCATAATCGGATCCAGAATTATATTCAGAACATTACCAAGCAATTGTCCCATCATCGCTTTTCCCGCCTGGCCTTCTGCACGAATTACATTGGAAAAGCAATTAGCAATCAGAACAAATGGACCACTGAATGTCACAACCGTGAGATATGATTTAGCTAAATCATATGTATCTGCGCTGGTGCCCATCACCACCAAAATTTTCTCCATAAAAATGAAAAACATAGCAGACATAACAATGCCAACGGCAACGCAACTCCACATACAGAAAGAACAGGCCTTCTTCCCATAGTCAGCCTTTCCTTCTCCAAGTGCTCGGGAGATTACAGAAGTTCCGCCAATACCAAAAACCGTGCCTACTGACATGAAAATCAAAAATACAGGGGTTGCCATAGAGACAGCTGCAACCTGATAAGCATCATGGGTCAGACCAATAAAGAATGTATCAGCCAGATTATAAATCAACACCATAAGCATAGCCACCATTGCCGGCACTGCGTTCTTCAAAACTGCTTTGGGCACCGGGGCACTACGGAACACTTCCAATTCTTTTGTTATTTCCATAAATAAACTCCTTTACAACGACAGCCCACTATTAATAGCGTGCTATCAATTTATATTTATAAAAGTGCCCGCCTAAATCGAGCACTATTATAATTCACTGCATACCTTCTGTAACAAATTATAAAATAAACTTTTTTCCTCTTCTGTCAACCCGGACAATAAATGGGCTTCCATACTCTTGATATGTGACTTTGCATTTTTGCAACATTCCAGACCGGAAGCGGTGATGGATACCCGCTTTACCCTACGGTCATTGACATCCACATAGCTTTCTACATAGCCTTTCTGTTCCAAGCGAACCACAATTCCGGCTGTGGTTGACTGCGCAACATGAAGCAAATACTCCAGTTCTTTCAAAGATAATTGTTTCTCGGAAACAGCCTCCAATTCCATCAAAACACGCATCTGCATAAGAGTCAGATTCTGAGAGCATAACGCACTGTTAGCCTGTTTTTCTAATTCATCGTGGATTTGTTTGATGAGCTTGCCACATACATAGTTTTTTTCCATCTGTCACACCTTCCAACAATATAGATAACAATAGCATGCTTTTGATTTTAGGTCAAGTATAAGTACCTCAACTCCACTCGTGCATTTTCTCATAGACAAAAAAGACTCCCGAGGAAAACCTCGAGAGCCTTGATTATACTAGTTTGTAGACACTATCAGTCGAAATTACTCGATGATAGTTGCAACTCTACCTGAACCTACTGTACGTCCACCTTCACGGATAGCGAAAGTAAGACCCTGCTCCATAGCGATAGGATGGATCAGTTCGATGGTCATTTCTACGTTATCACCAGGCATGCACATCTCTGTACCTGCAGGAAGTGCACAAACACCGGTAACGTCGGTTGTTCTGAAGTAGAACTGAGGACGATAGTTGTTGAAGAAAGGAGTATGACGTCCACCTTCATCCTTGGTTAAAACGTAAACCTGAGCGGTAAACTTGGTGTGGCAGGTAACGCTGCCGGGCTTAGAAAGAACCTGACCTCTTTCGATTTCAGTTCTCTGAACACCACGAAGCAGAGCACCGATGTTATCACCAGCCTGTGCCTCATCCAGCATCTTACGGAACATTTCGATACCGGTTACAACAGTCTTCTTGGTCTCTTCCTTAATACCAACGATTTCAACTTCGTCATTTAAGTGCAGAGTACCACGCTCTACTCTACCGGTAGCAACAGTACCACGACCGGTAATGGTGAATACGTCCTCTACAGGCATCAGGAAAGGCTTATCAGTGTCACGCTCAGGATCAGGAATGTACTCGTCTACAGTAGACATAAGTTCCATGATCTTGTCGCCCCACTCGCACATAGGATCGTTAAGAGCCTGTAATGCGGAACCCTTGATGATAGGACAATCATTGAACTCATACTCTTCAAGCTGCTCGGTGATTTCCATCTCAACCAGCTCTAATAACTCGGGATCGTCTACCATATCACACTTGTTCATGAATACAACGATGTAAGGTACACCTACCTGACGAGACAGAAGGATGTGCTCCTTGGTCTGAGCCATAACACCGTCAGTAGCAGCTACTACAAGGATAGCGCCGTCCATCTGAGCAGCACCGGTAATCATGTTCTTAACGTAGTCAGCATGGCCGGGGCAGTCAACGTGTGCATAGTGTCTCTTCTCAGTCTGATACTCAACGTGTGCGGTAGAGATAGTAATACCACGCTCTCTCTCTTCGGGAGCCTTATCGATATTTTCGAAGTCTACCTTCTCATTACCTGCAACTCTCTCAGCCAGTACTCTGGTGATAGCAGCAGTTAAAGTAGTTTTACCATGGTCAACGTGGCCGATGGTACCAATGTTACAATGGGGCTTTGTTCTTTCAAATTTAGCTTTAGCCATTATTGTAATCCTCCTTAAAATGATAAACAGTTTATTTTTCTCGCCGATGTAGCATTACGCCACCCGGCGCTTAGTAACTCGGCTACCTTTGATTATATTAAATAATCAAAGGTATTTCAAGTTATTTTTTTATTACTTATTAGTATTTTACAACAATTTTATAATACAGCATTTATATGCTTGCAATTATTTTGATTTTGCTGCCAATACCTTCTCCTGCACGCTCTTAGGTACCTGCTCATATTTCTCAAAGAACATAGAGTAGTTACCACGACCCTGGGTCTTGGAACGCAGGTCTGTAGAGTAACCGAACATCTCAGCCAGAGGCACGTAACCACGAACCATCTTACCGCCGCCGATATCCTCCATACCTTCGATACGACCACGACGGGAGTTGATATCACCGATAACATCACCCATGTACTCTTCAGGCATGGTTACTTCAACCTTCATGATGGGCTCCATCAGAACAGGAGCTGCCTTCTGCATAGCTTCCTTGAATGCCAGGGAACCGGCAATGTGGAATGCCATTTCAGAGGAGTCAACCTCATGGTAGGAACCATCATATACGTTAGCATACACACCAACAACAGGGAATCCGCCAAGGATACCTGCCTTGGTAGCTTCTTCGATACCTTCACCAACTGCAGGGATGTATTCCTTAGGAATAGCACCACCCACAACGCTGGATTCGAACTTGAACAGCTGCTCGCCGTTGGGGTCCATGGGCTCGAACTTAACTTTACAGTGACCGTACTGACCACGACCACCGGACTGCTTAGCGTACTTGGAATCTACTTCTACAGGCTTGGTAAGAGCTTCCTTGTAAGCAACCTGAGGTGCACCTACATTAGCTTCTACCTTAAACTCACGAAGCAGACGGTCTACGATAATTTCCAGATGCAACTCACCCATACCTGCGATAATGGTCTGACCGGTCTCAGCATTGGTATGTGCACGGAAAGTAGGATCTTCTTCTGCCAGTTTCGCAAGAGCTTCACCCATCTTACCCTGACCAGCCTTGGTCTTAGGCTCGATAGCAAGCTCGATAACGGGCTCAGGGAATTCCATGGATTCCAGGATAACAGGATGCTGCTCATCACAGATGGTATCACCGGTTGTGGTGAACTTGAAACCAACTGCAGCTGCAATATCACCTGCATATACCTTATCAAGCTCTGCACGCTTGTTAGCATGCATCTGAAGAATACGTCCTACACGTTCCTTCTTGTCCTTAGTTGCATTTAATACGTAGGAACCGGAGTTTACTGTACCGGAATATACACGGAAGTAAGCCAGCTTACCTACGAAGGGGTCTGTCATAATCTTGAATGCCAAAGCAGAGAAAGGCTCTTCATCAGAAGAATGTCTCTCAATTTCGTTGCCATCCATATCAACACCCTTAATAGCAGGGATGTCCAAAGGAGAAGGCATGAATTCTACTACAGCATCCAGTAACTTCTGTACACCCTTATTTCTATAAGCTGTACCACAACATACAGGGATAGCTGCACATTCGCAGGTACCCTTTCTAAGTGTTGCCTTCAGCTCTTCAACAGAAGGCTCTTCACCTTCCAGGTATGCCATCATTAAATCATCATCTAATTCGCAGATTTTCTCTACTAATTCGGAATGATATAATTCAGCATCATCTTTCATATCATCGGGAATCTCTACGATGGAAATATCATCGCCCTTATCATCATTATAGATGTAAGCTTTCATCTCGAACAAGTCGATAATTCCCTTAAATTCATCTTCCTTACCGATAGGTAACTGAATGCAGATTGCATTTTTACCAAGTCTGGTCTTAATCTGCTCTACAGCACCGTAGAAGTTAGCACCTAAGATGTCCATCTTATTGATGAATGCCATACGGGGTACATTGTAGGTATCAGCCTGTCTCCAAACGTTTTCAGACTGAGGCTCTACACCACCCTTTGCACAGAATACACCAACAGCACCGTCCAGTACACGTAAGGAACGCTCAACTTCAACGGTAAAGTCAACGTGACCGGGGGTATCAATGATGTTGATACGATGCTCTAAAGCACCCGGTTTAGCTTTACAGTTTTCCTGCAATGTCCAGTGACATGTGGTAGCAGCGGATGTGATAGTAATACCTCTCTCCTGCTCCTGCTCCATCCAGTCCATGGTTGCAGTACCTTCATGAGTATCACCAATCTTATAATTAACACCGGTATAATACAAAATACGCTCAGTTGTTGTGGTCTTACCCGCATCGATATGAGCCATAATACCAATGTTTCTGGTTCTCTCTAATGGATATTCTCTTCCAGCCAAGGTCTTTTCCTCCTATATTGGATTTAGAAACGGTAGTGTGCAAACGCTTTGTTTGCCTCTGCCATTTTGTGCATATCTTCTTTTCTCTTAACAGCAGCACCTGTGTTGTTAGCTGCGTCAAGAATCTCGTTTGCAAGTCTGTCTTCCATGGTCTTTTCGCTTCTCTTACGAGAGAACATTGTTAACCAACGAAGACCAAGAGCCTGACGTCTGTCTGCTCTAACCTCGATAGGTACCTGATAGGTAGCACCACCGATACGTCTTGCCTTAACTTCCAGAACAGGCATGATATTGTTCATAGCCTCTTCGAATACTTCGAGAGCCGGCTTACCGGATTTCTCTTCTACCTTTGCAAATGCGCCGTATACAATCTTCTGAGCAACACCCTTCTTACCATCAAGCATGATGTTGTTGATAAGCTTGGTCACTACCTTGTTGTTGTATAAAGGATCTGCCAATACATCTCTTTTCTGAATATGTCCTTTACGTGGCACGGTTCTTCCCTCCTTAACAAATTTAAATACTTTACGTTAAATCATCGGTACTCACATGTGTTTCCCCAAGTGTTCGCGCTGTATATCTGTATAACAGAAAATCCAACACTTATCTTAGTTCCGTTGTTGTGGTACAAAACAAAACCTACGGTTTTGTTACGAGAACTGCCTAAGCAATTCCACTAAACACACATCTTATTTCTTTGCGTCTTTAGGTCTCTTAGCGCCGTACTTGGAACGAGCCTGCTTTCTGTTAGCAACACCAGCGGTATCAAGAGTACCACGGATAATGTGATATCTGGTACCGGGCAAGTCCTTAACACGACCACCACGGATCAAAACAACGCTATGCTCCTGTAAGTTGTGACCTTCACCGGGAATGTAGCTTGTTACTTCGATTCCGTTGGAAAGACGAACTCTGGCGATCTTTCTAAGAGCGGAGTTAGGCTTCTTAGGGGTTGCAGTCTTAACAGCAGTACATACACCACGCTTCTGAGGAGCGGACAAGTCCGTTGCCTTCTTGTGAAGAGAGTTGTAACCCTTCTGCAGAGCAGGTGCGGTAGACTTCTTAACTGTTGTCTGACGTCCCTTTCTAACTAACTGGTTAAATGTTGGCATTCTGTTTCACCTCTTTCTTTTTGTAAAATAATTAATATTTTGTGCTAAACACAATAAAAAATGCATTTGCGCACACTAAAATAGTATACAGAAACGCAAATGCATTGTCAACAAAATTTTATACGAAAAAATTTCAAAAAGTACTACTTAATTTATTGATAATTCAACCAAATAACGCTCCAAGGCATCCTTCCAATGAGGTAATTTCTCAAAACCGTTCTCCGTAAGCTTTTCTTTACTCATACGGCTATTGGCAGGTCTGGCTGCTTTTGCACCGTATTCAGCCGAAGAAACAGGCTTTACATTCATCTCAATTCCTGCTGCCTTGAAAATCTCACATGCAAATTCATACCAGGAACAAATCCCTTCATTGGTTGCATGATATACACCGTACTTATCGGTAACAATCATATCTGCCAATAACTTTGCCAGGTCAAAAGTATAAGTAGGAGAACCAAACTGATCGTCTACAACCGTAAGACTGTCTCTGGTCTCTGCCAGCTTCAGCATCGTCTTGACAAAGTTCTTTCCGTTAATACCAAACACCCATGCAATTCGGACAATAAAATATTTCTCCAATAATTCCTGAACCGCTAACTCGCCCTCATATTTGGTCCTGCCGTAAACGCTTTGAGGATTACGCTCATCATCAGGCTCCCACGCTCTCTCGCCCTTACCATCGAAAACATAGTCTGTACTGATATATAGCATCTTAATATCAGACTGCTTACATACCCGGGCAATATTGCGTGTTCCGTCCACATTGACTTTCGTGCAAATTTCCGCATTATCTTCAGCTGCGTCAACTGCTGTATACGCTGCACAGTGAATTACTGCATCCGGCGCAGTATTTTTAATCACCTCAGCCACACTTTCTGCATCCGTGATATCCATCTCTTCTATATCAACACCTACAGCCTCTATATTTCTCTTTTCCAGTTCTTTAACAACATCATAACCCAGTTGTCCTTTAACACCTGTTACCAATACTTTCATCTTTTTCTCCATTAATATGCGCCCTTATGATTCAGCAACACCAAAACAGTCTTGAACATAATCTTAATGTCAAGCCACAGGCTCCAGTTATCTATATACTCTACATCCATAGACACGATATCATCAAAATTATCAATGCTGCTTCGCCCATTTACCTGCCACATTCCTGTGATTCCGGGTTTTATACTGATACGGCGCCACTGATCTCTTTTATACTTTTCAACTTCGTCCGGTGTAGGCGGTCTGGTTCCTACCAGACTCATTGTTCCCTGAATTACATTAAAAAATTGCGGCAATTCATCAATACTTAATTTCCTGATGATTTTTCCGACTTTCGTAATTCTGGGATCATCCTTCATTTTGAACATGACACCGCCCTGGATCTCATTCTGCGCCATCAGTTCCTTTTTACGGGCCTCTGCATCCACCCTCATACTACGGAATTTGTAAATAACAAATTTTCTTCCGTTCTGACCGATTCTTACCTGCTTAAACAGTACCGGTCCCTTGGAATCAATCTTAATGGCTATCGCCGTCAACAGCATAATCGGTGAAAATACGATTACACCTATGATTCCGCCAATCAAATCCGCAATACGCTTAATCAACTGTTCAAAAACATTCAATGAAATCGTATGATACGTGATAATCGGATATGTTCCTACCGTAGACACATAACTACTTGCGCCGCGCCTCTTGTATAAAGCTATAACAATACGCACGGTAACACCCATTGAAACACACATATCGATATAACGCTGTGTGAAACGAAGCTGTTCGCCTTCTTTCTGTATGATATATACCTGGTCCACATTATGCTCACGGATGATATCTTCCAAATTTTCCAAATATCCCAGATAAGTATTTTCTTCATCCATATCAGTCTTATCTGTTGCCACATAGCCGATTGCATTCATCTGGATACTTGTCTTTTCAAGGAAATACTGAAACTTTTCATATAATTCTGTTTTTCCCACAAAAACAGTTCTGGGTGCATAACGGTTACTGATTTTTTTGCTAAGGGGCTTATATATAAGTACTTTAACAATTGTAATCACATATGATAAGGTCACGAAAGTCAAAAAAAGAAGACGTCCGCTCCTATCTTCCGTTACCAAAAACAGAATTGCCGTAGTAGCCATTAAGGCAACTAAAAAGGATTTCGTCACCTTACGAAATACTCTGTCCAAATAATAGAACATCGTTACATTATATATGTATGCCTCTTTATTTCCTAATAAAAATATCAATATAAAAACAGCTGACAACACGGAATACAGTGTCAGCACACCGCTGTCCACCGAATTTCCAACAAAAAGGACAGCCACTATATAGGCCGCTATCAGCAAACTTGCATCCAATATTATTTGAAACACATTTGTATTTGCGCCAACATTACTTCTGTTCACTTTGCCCCTCCGTTTTCTCTTATGTGAATTAATATCATTATACTCGTCAAAATTCCATCTTGCAATACAGTTTTATTCCTGGTTTTGCCAAATTTCCACTATGGTTCGACGAATTTTTGTGTTATAATTCACAATATACAATAGGGAGGTGCAATATGGCTGTACTATTATTAATCGATGACGACAAAGAAGTTTTGGAAATCAATCAAAAATATCTAAGCGGCGAAGGTTTCGATGTACATATCACCAATAATCCTAAAAAAGGCATTCTTCTTGCCCAAAAATTGCAACCGGACTGTATACTCCTTGATGTGATGATGCCCGTCATGGATGGTTACCGTGTTTGCCGTGAAATTCGTGCCTTCTCATCTGCTCCCATTATTTTTTTGACAGGTAAAGATTCTGAGGATGATAAGATTAACGGTCTGATTACCGGCGGAGATGATTATATCGTAAAACCCTATAGCCTGCGTGAGCTAAAGGTGCGCATAGACGCATTACTCAGAAGAGCTCATCTTTCTGCACCTACTGAAAACACAAATCTCATGACATTTCGTGATTTGACCATTGACAAACTGGCTCACAAAGCTTTTTATAAAGGCCAAGACTTAGGCCTTGCCAACAGGGAATATGAGGTTCTGTTATATCTGGCAACACATCCCAATCAGGATGTGACTTTTGAGGATATCGGCAACGCGCTGTTCGGTGTTTATACAGAAGCCGACCGTCGCTCCGTTATGGTTAACGTAAGCCGACTCAGAAAAAAACTGGCCATTGATATTACACTGGAAAATCTCATTGAAACCGTATGGTCTAAAGGCTACCGTTTTGTTGCAAAATAACTTCAAGGAGTTTTTATGAAAAAAACAACATTTGAATCGCCCGGTATTGAGAGCGAAACCATAGAAAAATTATCCAGGCAATTACTGCAAACCACACAGGAACTCTATCAGACCAATGAACAGTTGCAAAAGGAGCAAGCGCGCAGAAAAGAAATGCTTGCTAATATTTCCCACGATCTGCGAGCCCCCATTACAGCTATTCGCGGTTGTATTGATTACCTAAACAGTGGCCGTGATTTATCGGAAGAAGATTTGAAATCCTCTTTGCAATTAATAGACCGGCGTACCCGTACTTTGGAAAATCTGATTCAGGATATGTATTTTCTTTTTTGCGTAGAAGATACCTCCAAAGACTTTGCATATGAAACTGTTGATGCCCTGCCGTTTCTGGAAGAATACTTTTATGACAACTTATATGATTCCAGATACGATGATAAGGACATGCAATTGGATATTCCCTCTGATTTAGATTGTAAAATTTCAATAGATATCCAAAAACTGATCCGTGTCATGGACAATCTCTTTACCAATGCAGCAAAGTATTCCGGTCCGGGGGCTTCCATCACATTAAGCGCCCGCCTGGTTTGCAGTGGCACTGATTCGTCCATGCTGGAAATTCAGGTAATTGACACCGGAATCGGCATTCCCCGGGAGGCACTGGCACATATCTTTGACCGTACCTATACCGTATCTTCCGCCAGGACACCGGAATCAGCTACCGGAAGCGGTCTGGGATTATCCATTGCCAGCACCATAATCGAACGCCACGGTGGCAGTATTTCCTGTAAAAGCGAAGAAGGTGCCGGCAGCACCTTCTCCATTTTATTACCTACTATATAATTATTTCGATTTACAATTTCTGCACCCATTCCATGGCCTTTGATACTACTTCATCCGTGGTATCATGGCCATTTGGTCTGCCTATGGCATACAGCGGGACCTTAGATGCCATTTCCAGGCAAATACTACCAATATATGCTTCGTACTTTTGGTTTCCCAATAATTTTCTCAAGAATAAATTTCCTGCATAAACATGAAACCTTTGAAAACCCACCAGTTCATTCGTTACCACTTCCTGTCCTTCACATATATGCAGATAAATAAAGCCTTTTACAGGCCTCTTATTCACATCGAACTTGCCCTTTACAGGTGCCAGAAATTTATCCTTATCTTCATCTATATATATAAGTTCCTCCGGATTAAGTCCCTCTCTGATTACTACATCACGGCATAGCTTTTGATAGGGAAATGCCGGATACACATTTGTACCATCTACAAAAGCCATATCATCAGCCATCAGGTAATAACCATTATTTAAGAACGAAGTGGTAATCGTAGATTTACCCACACCGCTTTCTCCTGCAATCATTACAGCTCCTTCTTCATCGGCCACCACACTACAATGCATGGGAAGCATATTACGCTGCAGCGCCAACATGGACATACCATAGCCCAATAAATAGGTCTGCAAATAGTTCGCATTTCCGCCTTCCTGTAATGCATATATAATTCTTTTTCCTTCATAAACCTGTATCTGACATGTCCTGTTTATAAGCCAGCTATAATCTCTTCCAAACACATACTTCTTTTTCGGCCAGTTATCCTGTATCTCTTGGGATAATTCAGCTTTCATTATCTGCACATCGCTGGCAACACTATCTTCACAGCGCACCAACTGCGGAAACATCAAATCAGATTCTACCTTTAATCCGTACACCTTGTAATAATACATAGTTTCTCCTAATTCTATCATTTTCGTAACACATCTTTACTTTTCAAGATAATGTTGTATAATAGCATTGTATATCAATATAGTTTATGTGGCAAATCATTTTTGCTTCGGAGGATTTAAATATGAAAAAATGGAATGTACCTGTATTAGAAGAATTAAACATTACTGAAACAGCAAATAGAAGTCATCATGGCGGCAGACCCGGTAACAATGGTCATGGTAACGGACATCCCGACTGTGATGATCGTTTCCCCAGTATGAATCCCCCTTCTAACGGTCGCCCCGGTTGTGGCGAAATCGGCGGAAGCGGTAATACTGACAACGACGATACCGAGTCCCTTAGCTAAGATATTAAAAACCATGGAAATCTAAATTTCCATGGTTTTTTTATTTTCTATTTTTATTTCTCTGTCACAGTATTCCAACACACTCTTTCTATGTGTAATAATCAGACAAGTGGGTCTGGGTTCTAAGTGTTTCAATCCCTGCAACACGGAAAGCTCTGTTTCTTCATCCAATGCTGATGTAGCCTCATCCAAAATCAGAATCGGGGACTTTCTCACGAACGCTCGCGCTATGGCAATACGCTGCGCCTGACCTTCCGATAATCCATGCCCTCTCTCACCGATTACTGTATCAAGTCTCTTAGGTAAATTCATTACAAAATCATACCCTGCAGAAAGCTTCAATGCCTCATACATCTCTTCCTCTGAAGCATCCAGATTACCCATTCTGATATTCTCTCTGACTGTTCCGCTGAATAAAGTATTTCCCTGGGGAACATATGCTATAAAATTACGGGTACTTGCATTAGCACGAACGCTTTCACCGCACTGATTATAAAAACTGATATTTCCCTGTACACCTCTCATAAAAGACATGATCAATCGGATCAATGTAGTTTTTCCGATACCGGATTCACCGATAATCGCAACAAATTCACCCGGCTTTACATCTAAGGATACATCATTCAGTACAATATCATCAGAATAACCGAAGGATAAATTCTGCACTTCTATACCCACATGCTCGGTATGCATCTCCACATCCAGCTTTTCTTCCAGAGGAATATTTTGTAATTCCATCACTCGTCCTGCAGATGCCAGTATCGAAACAACTCTCGGTATCTGATGCGCCAATGCCATGATAGGTGACTGCACACGGTTAACCAATGTCAAAAATACAGACATGGTACCATAGGTAATCGCTTTTGTAGATACCAAAACAGCGCCATATGCAAAAGCTACTATATATCCGATCTGAAAGGCAACCGACATCGTAGTTGAACTGGCCATACTCATTTTTGCCTTTTTAAATACCCAATGAAAACGCTCTTCGCGCAAAGTGGTCAGTCTTTCAGCAGAATAATCCTCATTTGCAAATGCCTTTACAATTAACAGATTGGACAAACTTTCCTGCAGAAAAGAACGATATGCTGCCTCCGATTCCTGAACCTTCACCTGAAGCTTTTTCAATTTTCTTCCCAACCACCAGGAAACCAAGCCTGCTACCGGTGCAACTAATAATGCGAATACTGCCAATAGCGGTGAGTAAAAGAATAACATACAAAAAACCAGAAGCAATTCTATTGCCAACTGGATAATACTGGGTATCGTCCCTATTATTCCATCTGCAATATTTCCTGCATCACTGGTAAGTCTTGTCATCAAATCACCGGTGTGATACTTTTTTACATCCATCCAATGGGAATTAATAATTTTCTCATAAATCTGCTTGCGGATTCCAAAAGAAAATTTTTCATTCAACATGGTGGACAACAAACCGGAAACGACTCCTATTACCTGCAATGCCAATACCAGAATCAGGTACACCACTATCAGTGTTTTAAACTCCCGCCCCTGCGTGGCATTATCGATAATATTTTTGGATATATTAACCATCCATAAGGAAAACAACGTGCTCGACAATGAAATAACCATCATCAATGCAATACGCCCTAAGTATGGTTTTGTATATTGCATCAGCCATTTCGCATATTTATATTGGTTGTCTCTATCTTTCCATAAGCTACGTAACTTACTCATATGTATTTCTTCCTTCATCAATCAATGAAATTATACTCCTTCACCTTGGAAAGGAAGTCCATTACGGCTTTTTCACACTCTTCCGGTGTAACATCATATTCTGCCAAAAGTTTTTCAATTATCTGAGCAGGTGTGGTTTCTTCCTGTAACATATCCCAAATATCATTGCCCACACCTTTAATCAAAAAATATTTTCCGGTCTCAAAATCCACCATAACCTTTTCTCCGGCAAGTTCAGTTACATTCAATTTCTTCTTAAATACGATTACTGCGTTTTTATCCATTTCTCTCTTTCCTTTCATCTTAATGTATTTATTTTTTCTTCAACAATTTTTACACAACCGTCTGCAGAATCCCCCTGCACAGGTCTTACCACTTCAAAAATGGGCACCTGATTGCAGAATGAAAATACTTTTGCCACAAAATCCGGTTCTTTCATGGGCTGACCATAACTCCCCCGTGCAAAAAAATTATCAGTAAGTACTTTAAGTTTTTCGGCACCCTGCAACTCTCTGCAACATACATCGGTAACGTCATCCTTTTTTAGAAAAAACATGGCATGCAGTTTTTCCGCACCTAAATGAAAAACTTCCGGTTCTTTCACACCACGCTTTGCTTCTTCTGAAAGCAGTACGATTTGCTCCTCAGTGTAATCAAGTCTTTCTAACGCATCCAAACATAATTTCCTTAGAGGCACCCAGGATTTTACCACCACATCATCTGACACCTCCACACAAGCCGTATCATCAGCCATATATTTGGCTCCCCGCTTTAAAAGGTTTGCCGTTAATGTGGATTTTCCTGCACCGCTTTCGCCACATATGATAAATGCTCTGTCCCTCCATAAGCATACACTTCCGTGAATACCTATCATTCTTCTTTGAGAGATAATTGCTCCAAAGCACTGGCACAGCAAAGTCTGTACCACCCAGGCAGGATTTGCATCCGGTTCCAACTGATACTCTATCAAACTACCTTCGCTTACCTTGAAGAAACCACCTTTTGCATATCCGTAAAAAGCTTCTGTTTCACTATATCTATATAGCATCCCGACGTTATCACTTAAGTGCGCCTTAATCATATCATAAACCTTAGATTCTGTGGGCATCTTTCTGATTGATACATCCGGACTTAAACAAGGCTGCACAGGAAATGCATAATCCAAACAATAGTCCGATGCAACTGTCAGACCGGCTATTTGATAAAAAAATTTTTCCATCCTGAAAACGTCCCCTCGTTTTAATATATATATAATACCGCATTCTAAACATATATACAATACAAAAAAGACTTTAGGCCGTTGCCTAAAGTCTTTTGGCACATTTTTTATGCTTCTGCAGAAGCTTCACCATTACCGGGCTTGTACCACTTACCATCGATCTGAACCCAGTCGCCATCAAAATAGTCGCTAGGAGCCTGACCATTTGCAGTTGCACTTAACTCTAATACTTCCATATCAGGTGTATTCCACTTTTTCATAACTTTTTCTCCCTTCGAAGTTTACATATTATTTACTTGATGAACTCATCTTATCTTATTAAATTTCTTTTGTCCATAATTCTTACAAAAATGAAATTATTTAAAAGCGTTTCTTTTTTTCCGAATGAAAGATTGACACCTTCGCAGTCCCTTATAAATACCTATTGAATACAGACTGCTGTAACGTATCCACCTTTCTCCGGTACCCATTTGTTTTTCATTTCTTATCACCGCAAACATATCCCTGCGAATCCGATTCAATGCCTTCCTACCTGACAACCAATCCGACCATGCCAGCTTTCCGTTTTGTCCGCATAACCATTCCATCAGTCTGGTATAATAGAATATCACATGATTCAAGTAACCTTCTTCACGAATTCTTTCGCAGGTTTTTAAATGCGTTATCACACGTTCCTCCAACGCTAAAAATTCCCGTAATTCTGCCCCTCCGTACTTTCGATTATGAAGGCCTTCCTTTTTCATCTCATAGTGGTACAAGGGTATATCCACAAAAACTGCTCCGCCAACATCACACAAAGCAGACCATGTGAATTCCTGATCCTCGTATTTATTGACCTCCATAAAACGCCTGTCTTTCACCAACCTATAGTCAAAAAGCTTATTCCAGACAGAAATAGCCACTGCGGTTGTCCTACGGGAATATCCCAGAAATGTTTCCAGCATTTCTGCGCCGTTATAAACAAATGTAAAACCTTGACATGCCGTGATATTCCTACCTTCATAATCAATACATTCTACTCCGCATCCTGCCAGCTGTACGTTATACTTACGAAGATTTTTAAGCAAAGTCTCATACATATCCGGAAAAATATAATCATCCGCATCCACAAAGCCCACATAATCGCCTGTCACAATCTCTAGCGCAGCATTTCGGGCCTTTGAAACACCCCCGTTTTCCTGGTGAATTACCTTCACACGCTTATCCATATCAGCATATCTGTCGCAGATATCACCACTTCCATCTGCAGAGCCATCATCCACCAACACTATCTCCAGATTCTTATACGTTTGTATCAAAATGGATTCTACACATTTTTTCAGTGCATCCCCGTTATTATACACCGGCACAATTACACTGATTAATGGTTCCTTTTCTGCCAATGATTTTGCATCGATATTACTTGCCGGCTTAGTATATTTCCGTTCATATTCCATTACCATCTGGGTATATACATGTCGGGTAAGATCCATTTGTGTATAATCTGACACCTTATCCGATTTTTTTAACTGTACATATTCATAACCGGCATCTACATAACGGCTCTCTGCACATTCTCTGCATTGTTGCATCCACTGATTCCTGATATTTTCCCAGTCCAATGCTATGCGGTAAGAAAAATCTGCACTTTGTCTTCCCTGATATTTCTTTGCAAAGATGTGCGGCGGCATATACTCTTTCAAATACTGACTTACTAAACGTCTGCCCTCGCCATCTTTATTAAACTGGTCATAGGGAATGCTCATACAAAATTCTATAACTCTTTTATCCTTTGTAGGATCGCGAAGCAATACTCCCGTTGCCAGGGAATTTTTCTGTGAAACCTCACCTATCTGACGAAGGGATAATTCATGCATCATCATACTTCGTTGCTTTTCATGACTCAAAGAACTTTCGGCAAACATACGATTCAGTTTCAGCATACGGGCATCACATCCGGTTTGCGCCACAATGCTTGGACGCACATAGGAATTTCTGTACAAAGTTCTCCACCTTGTATCTACCCTGTTTTGTTTTTTCTTTAAACTGAATATTTTTTTCTTCGCATAAGCCGGATCAAAACCGTAATTAGCTGCAAATGCCTTTATTTCACGATTTAACCGTATAAATCGCATCCGCCTTTTTAATTCCTCAAAGTAGACCTCTATATTTTCATAAGATATCGTTGTATTTCCATAAGATCCACCGAGCATGATTCGCGAACCCATTTCTCCCGCCTGTTTCATGCATTCAGGAATCCACAGAAAATTCAGCGATGACTTATAGGGCATCTCAATGCGTTTCATTCCTTCCTCATGCCCGTTCCAGGGATTTACTCCCTCCATTTGCACATAATAGGGCTCAATATTCCCAAGAAAACGAACAGTCTCCTCTACTATTTCCTTCTCATTTTCCACATAGAAATCATCTGCTTTTGCCTCATAATCCGTAAGCGGGACCGATGTAAAGGATATAATTTTTTCACCCTTTTCTTTTAAAATATGGGAAGCGACTGCTGTAACTGCCGTGGAATCATAACCGCCACTAAGCAATGCGGATATCTGCCCGTCACGCATTTTGCATTTAACTGCTTCTATAAACACCTTTTGAAATGCCTCTTTATACTCCGCATCACTCTTCAGTTTCAGAGGTTTTACAGTATCCATGGGGTTCCAATATTTTCGCTTAGTTATCCCTGCAGAAGTTATACTGACACTATATGCCGGAGCCACTCTGTATACATCTTCAAAAGGAGTCTCTTCTGTTTCATTTATCATAAACAAATGATCCATGGCCAAAAAATCTGTCATCCATCTATCATTTAGCTTTGCCTTCGTCAATTCCGCTAATGGCATCAGAAGAGAGGAAAAATAGAGAATGCCATCGTGCAACGCATAATACACCATGCGGTCTCCCACGGCATCTATCACAATATCTGCCCGTTGCTGCTCTCTGTCGTAGTATACAAATGCATAGGCACCTAAAAGGTCATTCAAACAACCCTGACCATGCTTTTGATACATTTTAAACAGTAACTCCCCATCAGGGATTTCTTCCGGTTTTGAAGTCTGTATGCCCAGCTTATTTATGATTTCTTCTCTATTATCCAATACCACGTCTGCATTGAAACAAAATGCCGCTTCACTGACCGGCAGACGTTCATACCTGGCTTCCTTGGTAAAATACTGGATTCCACAACCTAAATAAATCGATTCATCTACAATTTCTTCTACCCGGTCCAATACACATTCTGAAAAATAACGTCGAAAAACTGCCGGAATATTTTCCGGCAGTTTTTTATTTTCTAATGAAACAGCTCCCCATATAGCAGACATTCCGGTTCCTCCCATGCATCATTTTGCATAATAATTTACCAGTCCGTTTGCCACTCCTGTAAGCACATATCCATTTCCTGTATTTTCAACCAATACTTCATAGTTATTACCTAATATATCAGAACGTACAACAGAACCGGTATTACTATCAATATAATACCACATTCCGTTCTCATAGTACATAGCCCCGTTCACATTATGCACAAACCAATTACTCAGTCTCACGGAATTACTGTCAGAAGCATTTGATGCATTTACAAGCTCCCAACTGTGATGTCTTCCTTCCATGGTATTGTATTCCTGCGAATTACGAAGCAGATATATATGACTTCCGGCATTAGTATCATCCCATGTAGCGTCCAGATGGAACCATTCGTCATCCACCTTTACATATACCCATGAATGATTCATCGCAGTACTGGTAACACGATAACACTCTATTCCCAGCTGACGAAGCAGTAACATACAGGTTCTTGAATAGCCATCACACTTAGCATATCCTTCACCTAATGCACCACCTGCATACGCGGTTTGGTAACCTTTTTGAGAATATTCAGTGTGATTCATCACATACTCATATACATAAAGTACCTTGTCAAGTTCGGTCATCTTGTCGTCAACTGCTGCCTTTACTTCTGCGACACTATTTAATACTTTTGCATATCTGGTCTGAAAATCTCCGCCTGCAAGGTCATATAACTTTAGTGTTAATATTTTACCTTGAGCATCCTGTGTTGTCTGGGTGATTACGCCTGCCCATGCTTCAAAAGCAATATAGCCTTCCTCTGCAATAACTTCTTCCCAGATATCACTAAACTCAAAATAGCTCACCCCATAAACAGAGACATCATGTACAGAAGTATCTCCACTTACCAGCATATTATAAATCAATTCTCTCAGCGACATTTCTGTTCCATCAGACGGACCGGGGGAAATAATGGAATCGTGACTTCCGTCAAGTACTTCGTCCTTATTTTCCTCTCCTTCCTCCTGCTCAGGAGCTTCCGGTGTTGCATCCTCTTCCGGCACTTCTTCGTCTGCATCCTTTTCTACATAAAAGCCTACTTCAAAATCACCTGCAAAGAGGGCTTCATACTCGCTGTAATATACTGCGTATTCATCCTTTTTCTTGCAGTTATAGAGAGATATTGCCAGATATTCCGTTCCTTCTCCCGGCTCATACAAATCACCGTTTCTTAACTCAACCGAGGTGATTATCCTTTTCTTGTCATTCATCTCTCTGACAACGATTCCATACGTTTCATTGGATATTTTTATTCTGTACTGTTTTTCCGTATTTTCTACCAGGTCATTCAGACATATCCTCTTGGGG
>JAZODQ010000110.1:0-76465 GCA_045597105.1 Acetatifactor sp. | reverse complement strand
GCTGAGCTAAGAAAAGCTCTTCTTTCCGGTCACCGCGGACATGGCGCAATTTTTGTTCAAGGCCATAAAAACAGGGACCTGATTCCAAAGCTTCGCACATAAGAAAATCTCACATTTGCTTCTAAAACAATAGCCCACCGTGCTTCCGCCACGGACACAGGCCGGCAGATGTACTTACTGGAAAGGACGCAAATCATAAGGGATTGCAAGGGTGACTTTGTCAGAAACACCACATTTGGCACACCATCACTTTTCCTGCTGCTATGGCGCCCTAAGGCACGGACAGGGGAATGCTATATATCTTACTCCATCTCCTTTTGCAGCATCTCCAGCAACTGTTCTACTGACATACTACCAATATCACCTTCATCCCGCTTACGCACGGATACACTGCCTTCTGCACATTCTTTTTCTCCGACTACAAGCATGTAAGGCACTCTCTCCATCCTTGCCTGTCTTATTTTGTAGCCGATTTTTTCAGACCTGACATCTACCTCACAGCGAAATCCTGCCTTTTTCAGTGCATCTTCTACTGACCTTGCGTATGCCGCAAACTTATCTGAAATAGGCAAAAGCTTCACCTGTACCGGAGAAAGCCACAAAGGGAATTTTCCGGCGAAGTGCTCAATCAGCACACCCATAAATCGCTCCAAAGACCCGAATACCACACGGTGAATCATAATCGGGCGATGCTTTTCACCATCAGGTCCGATATATTCTGCCTCGAAACGCTGAGGTAACTGGAAATCCAACTGAATCGTACCACATTGCCACGTTCTGCCAATGGAATCCTCTAAATGAAAATCGATTTTGGGACCATAAAAGGCGCCGTCTCCTTCGTTGATAACATAAGGGAGTTTCAAATCATCCAGTGCATTTTTCAGTCCTGCCGTAGCAAGCTCCCAGTCCTCATCACTTCCGATGGAATTTTCCGGACGGGTGGACAACTCTACATGGTAAGAAAATCCAAACTTAGAATAAAATTCATCAATAAGCCTTGCCACTCCTTTGATTTCTTCCGGTATCTGCTCCGGCGTCATAAAGATATGGGCATCATCTTGCGTAGCACAGCGTACACGCATCAGTCCGTGAAGCGTACCGGACTTTTCATTACGATGAATGATTCCCAACTCACCCATGCGCATGGGAAGGTCTCTGTAAGAACGGGGCTCCATCTTGTATACAAGCATACCTCCCGGACAATTCATGGGTTTAATGGCAAAGTCTTTGTCATCAACCACCGTGGTATACATATTCTCACGGTAATGATACCAATGACCGGACGTTTCCCAAAGAGAGCGGCTGAGCATAATCGGCGTAGAGATCTCTACGTAACCTTCTCTGGCATGAATTTTTCTCCAATAATCAATCAAGAGGTTTTTCAGGATAACTCCCTTTGGTAGAAAGAACGGAAGTCCCGGCCCCTCTTCCATGAGTGCAAACAATCCCAGCTCTTTGCCCAGTTTTCTGTGATCTCTCTTTCTGGCCTCTTCCATACGCTCCAGATAATCGTCCAAGAGCTCTTTACTCGGAAATGACGTACCATAAATTCTGGTAAGCATCTTGTTTTTCTCATCTCCCCGCCAATAAGCGCCTGCCACAGACAACAGTTTAAATGCCTTTACCGCACTGGTATACGCAACATGGGGGCCTGCGCACAATTCTACATATTCTCCCTGCTGATAAAAGCTAAGTTCTTCATCCTCCGGAAGGTCCTGAATCAATTCCACCTTATAAGGCTCATCCTTTTCCTCCATTAACTTAATTGCCTGCTCGCGGCTCAGCGTATAGTGTCTGAGTTGCAGATTTTCCTTCACAATTTTCTTCATTTCCTTCTCAATTTCCACAAAATGTTCTGCAGAAAAATCAAAGTCAAATTCAAAATCATAATAAAAACCATCGGCAATGGCAGGTCCTATTGCGCACTTCGTCCCGGGATACAATCTTTTCACCGCCTGTGCCAAAATATGTGCTGACGTGTGCCTGAAAGCATCTCTTCCCAATTCTTTTTCAAACATTGCTTCGCGGATGGAACCATCCTTCATACTAATCTTCATACTTTCATCCTCCTGAAATATATTTTGATTAACATAAGAAATTAAAAAAGCACCCTAAAAGACATACCTTGTACGCCTTTAAGGGTGCTATTATGCACGGTTCCACCTTAATTTTTCACTTCAGATTCCAACAAATCCTAACCTTTAACGCAGGTATACGTTAATGCTTACATCTACTTTCGGCATTACAGCTCTAGAATGGTTTTCACATACTATCTGCATAAACATCTTCCACCAAATGATGCTCTCTCTGGATGCCCTTAATATGCTACTTGTTTCCGTCATCGCTTTTCTTATGTTAATTGTGGGTATTATAGCACTGCCAAATACGTTTGTCAAGAACGTACATCTTCTTCGTGCTTAATCACCAAATCCTGCATAGTCCTTCATCTGTAATGCACCATAGTAAGCATATTTAGGCTTAAATGTTGCATCATACAACATGGGACTGCGTTCTTTTCTCCAGGAAAGGTGATCTGCAAATCCCCAGAAAGTCAGGGAATCCATCTTTACCTTGCCTTCCTCTACCATCTGCAGCAGGCCGCCTATCAGATTATAGTAGTACTGTCCCTGTGCCTTCAGGTTTTCCTCTGTTGCAGGCTTAATATTCTGCCAGGTGCCCAGGCAAACATCCAACTCGGTCAGGTTCACCTTCAGACCGGTAGAGCCAAGTCTCTCCACAGTTTTGAAGTATTTATCCAAATCATCTTCGGTATACAGATGTGCCTGGAAACCAATACCGTCAATCAGATAATTACCTTCCTCGTCAACCAGTGTCTGTACGAAGTTGTAAAGAGTCTCTTTCTTAAACTGCTCATTGTAATCGTTGTAGTACAGATCTACATATTCAGGAGCATACTTATCAGCGTAATAGAATGCATACCATAAGTAATCATCACCGATCGTCTGCAGCCACAAACAATCACGCTTTTTTCCATCCTCCATCCATGCTTCATTCACTACATCATATGCATAGAAATGCTCTAAATAACCCAAATCCTCTAACTGGGTGAATACCTGACTGATATAGCTTTCCATACGCGCCAGCATGACATCTCTGCTTACTAAGGGTTTCTTGGTATCAAAATCCTCATAGAAGATCCAGTTAGGTGTCTGGCTATACCATACAAGCGTATGACCTCTCATTGCCATGTTATTTTCCACACACCAGTCTAAAAGAGAAATCGTGGTAGCATTAAACTTTACAACGATATCTCCGGCATTCTGGCTTGCCTTCTGATCCAGAATAGCCTCGGGCTTCAAATGATTTTCAAAAGTGATACTGTTGAAATTTTCCTTGATAATCTCAGTACATTGTGAATTACGTATCATATAATCTGACAGACATACACCTGCTTTAATATCATACTTTGCAAATAAGCTCTGAAAAGTCTCTGTTACCTCAGGCGGCTCCTTCTGAGTACTTCCGGACTCTGCTGCCTGCGTGTTCTCATCTGTCACTTCCGTTGTAACATTTGCATCTGCTTCCTGTGTGTTTGCAGAATCATTTGTTGCTTTTGTTCCGCAAGCTGTTACTGAAAATGCAAGTAACACTGCCAGCAGTCCAATTTTCCATTTTCTCATATAATTACCTTCTCCTTTAATGATAAAACTTTTTTGCTTTCCTATTATACCGCAGTAAAGTCCCATCTGGCTTTTCATTTCTTGTGAATTACTCTCTGTTCCTTGCTATTTGTAACAACTGTATCTTCTCACAAGCAGCCCGGAATACGTTTTACAGCTTCGGTCTTACAGTAACCGGCTTCTCAGTTCTTCCCCTGACATAGGACTTAAATATGCCGGCGCCACATCAAACACCGTCTTGCACCCCTTCATGCCTTCCTGATTCATGCGATATGCCGCTCTTGCATAAGCAAGCAATACACACGCCGTAAACTCCGGATTAGAGTCCAGTTTCAAACGATACTCTATCACATGATTATGTTCTTCGCTCCAACCGGTCTTGCCTGTTGTAAGCACGAAGCCACCATGGTGGATGCCTGCGTGATCTCGTGCAAGCTCTTCTTCGGTAATAAAATGTACGGTAGTATCGTAATCTGCAAAATAATGAGGCATGGTCCTGATTGCATTCTCGATAAAACCCTTATCGGCTCCTTCTTCCGCCACTACAAAGCATTCCCTTGTATGCATCTGCCTGGTGGAAAGCTGAGGATTTTCACAATTTCTGACCGACTCCAGTGCTACATCTACAGGAATTGTATACTGCTTCCCATTCTTTACACCGGGGATTCTCCTGATTGCATCCGAATGCCCCTGACTAACCCCCTTGCCCCAGAAAGTGTATGTATTTTCACCGCCTAAAATAGCACCTCCGTACAATCTGTTAAGAGAAAACATTCCCGGATCCCAGCCCACGGAGATGATGGCAACTTTACCGCTTTCCCGGGCCTGCATATCTACATTTGTAAAATGTGCGGAAATCATCGCATGGGTGTCAAAGCTGTCTACCACATTAAAATATTTTGCATATGCAGCAGTCTGTTCACATAAATCCGTAGCAGAACCACCGCACATCATGATCACATCGATATCTCTCTTCATTTCCATAATCCGATCTACATGGTACACCGGTACGTCACTTATTACCTCAACCGACTCAGGATCTCTACGAGTAAATATGCCCACCAACTCCATATCTACATTCTGATGAATTGCACATTCAATTCCCTTGCCTAAATTACCATAACCTACAATTCCGATTCTGATTTTCATACAATTACACGTCCTTTCTGTTTAAATGAATGAGTTCTACTCTTTTTTGTGTAAACCTCTTTCAAAAATCTTTATTCAATCCGGTTCTGATTAGTGGTTCTTTTTTGTACCACTATAGAGTGTTTTTGTTTTTTTGTCAATCCCCAAGTACAAAAACGGTAGAACCTTTCGATTCTACCGCTTATTTATTCATTATTGCATCATGTAACTCCCGTCTTAACAACCGCTCGGATAAAACGACTACACGTTCAATGCCACCACAATATCTTCCGTTTTCCAGCTTTTTGACGGAAGAACTATGGCTTTATCACCCAGGACTTCACTGATAATACGCATCTCCAACTGCTGTCTGTGCTTGAAATGGGTAATCATATCTTCAAAAGTACGATAGCCTTGCTTTTTACCATAGGGAGAATGTATCAAATATTCCAGCATCATGGGATACCACATTTCATTTCCCTCATTGTCCGAACGTTCTTTTTTAATTACTTTGATATTCTCTTCCGGTTCATCACTATATATATACAGCATGAGAAATTGTTCACTATCCACCTTACTGAACAATTCACGGTAGAATTCTACTATTTCCTCATCATTAAGTTCATGAAACAAGATTAAATCTTCCACAATGTTTTGAAAAAAGGAACACTCAAACAAATAACCCGCTTGAGAGAAATTTTGATACCGGGTCAAAATAATCTCTTTCATTTCCTGCAAAGTTTTTCTTCCATTGTATATTTCATATTTTTCCAGTTCCTTATGGAAATTGGGAATATCCGTAATAATTTTGGTATAAGTAACAATAAAATGCCCCTGCTCCTTAACGGTATTTTGGATTATCTCCTCCCGAATCGGTTTGTAGCATTCTAACACTGCCTCATATTCTTCCTTGGTCATCCATGTGCACCAAGCCAAATCAACAGGAGAATAATCCCCTTCCCTGCAAACATGTAATTCAGGAACAGTCTCATGAATACGATTTAACAACGTGGATTTGCCGGCCCCTTGGATTCCTTCAATAAATATATTTTTCATACTCTTTATCTCCTTTCCTATTCCCTTTTTTATAAAAAAGGAACCATCCGTTGCCCAACAGTTCCATTACATACTATAACCTCAAAACTTATGGGATGATATCTGACCATCACTTACAATATTTTTGCACACAAAAAGAGAGGTTATGAGAACATAATCCACTTTTGGCAACATGACAAAACAGTATGTACTTTTTTACAACATACCGTTCCAAAACTTCATGTAATCAAAAGCAAACTATCTTCTCATCTTTTCACCTCTCTCCCTAAGATACCGTTATTTTAGCATCCATATGTTCTTTTGTCAATTAAGGCGCTATACCCACGAGAATAATTCAACAAAAACTCCTGCCAATGCACAAATCGGCAATCCTAACAACATTCCTTTCAACCCGCCCTTAATATGAAACCAATAATCTTTATATTCTTTCATGCCTTCTGTTCCGGGTATAACAACTTTTCCGGAATGGCAGAACCATAAACAGTCCATAACCATAGCATCCCACCAATCAACTATGCAAAATAGTAAATAGGAATATACAAATCCTTGCCCAAAAGTATCTACCCCATTACATTTATGAACGAGAAAGGCCAATACCAAGCCGAACAGGATAATTGCTATTATCTTTCTGATTATGTACTTTATGGTAAAACTACTTTTTTCATCCGTTATTAAGCCCAGTTCCTTTACCTTTTTCTGTATGGCAGGCGGATAATCTTGGATCATACTTAGCGGATTAAAATATGTCATACCGCCGGCAATTATGGTAAACAAAAGACAACTAATCAAACTTTCTATCAAAAAAACCATTTTACGCAGCTCCTCCTCTTTTCCCAAAATATCTTGATGTATGCTTTTTATATGCCTCATATTCCTCTCCAAACATATTCTGCATATGATTTTCTTCTTGTAATATCTGTAAATGTAACATTACAGCTGCCCAGACAGAAACCAGCACCAACGGAATATTAAAAAACAGAAGACATATGGAAAGATATAATAAATCAAATCCCACAAATGCAGGATTCCTACTCCAGCTATAGATGCCTTGTGTAATAAGAGATGTTTTCTCTTCCGGTATGCCCACTCTCCAACTACTTTTCATTGTGATGGTAGCTAATGCAAAGAACACAACTGCCATAACCCCTATCACAATTCCTGCAATTCTAAGCTCCGTAGCAAGATAATTTTTTACAAGAAAAATGCTACATACACCGGTGACACAATTCAACACTGTTGCAATACTCATAATTCGCTCAATCCATAATACCTTTTTCGTTTTATTTCCAATCCCCATCTGATTTGTTTTAATGGCTTGCCGCTTTTGCACTATAATCTTTGCAAAATAAAATGTGTAAAATGTTACTAAAATCAATATTGCGATTATTTGATAAATCATCAGTACCTCCTACTCTAATATGCCTACAACTTATCTTCATGCCATGAATGTTTGTTCATATGTTCATTTGTCACATGAATATATAATCATACATTCAGTTGTTTGTCAACCCTATCTTATAAAAAAGAACCCTATATCGACAATTTAGCCGATATAGGGCACCCTTATTATTCACACTTTACAACTTCAAACTTAACTGGTCATACTTCTCAGGCAATTCGTGTAAATACTGAAAACATTTATCTACATCACAAACAATTCCATTCTCTTTACATCTCTTGCGAAATAGTCCCATCAGTTCACGACTTTTGTCACTTGGGATTTCATATGCATATCCGTATCTCTTGTGATATTTTTCTTTCAATCCCGGAAAATGCTTATCCAGCGCAGCATAGAAATATTCCCGGTCGCCTTCACGCAGCGTTACCCCCATTCCAAAATTAATAATTCCATATACCTTTGCTTCTATACAATCATCCAGAATACCTTCAATATTTTCCTGTGTATCATTGATAAACGGCAATATGGGAGATAACCATACTACAGTAGGAATACCATTATCCCGAAAAATCTGTAATGCTTTCACTCTTTCTTTTGTTGTGCACACATTAGGTTCTAGTATCTTACACAACTTCTCATCATAGGTGGTCAATGTCATCTGCACCACACATTTGGCCTTTTCATTAATGCTTTTCAATATGTCCAAGTCCCTAAGAATTCGGTCCGATTTTGTCTGAATTGCCAGGCCGAATTCATAACGGTCTATGATCTCCAAACATCTTCTTGTGAGCTGCAATTGCTCTTCACAATGCATATAGGGATCACACATGGCTCCTGTACCTATCATGCATTTTTTGCGCTTGGAGCGAAGTGCTTTTTCCAATAATTCCGGTGCATTCTGCTTTACTTCAATATCTTCAAAATCATGGGTAAACTGATAGCATTTACTTCTGCCGTCGCAATATATACAACCGTGCGTGCAACCTCTGTAAAGGTTCATCCCATTCTGAGCGGATAATATTCCCTTAGCATTTACATAGTGCATTTCTGTTTTCTCCGTCACTACAATCAATTATCACTCTGTCACAATAGCACATTTACATGTTTTTGCAATTTTTTCTATGTGCCTTTAGTTTCTTAATAGCCCAGTTATAATGACTTGCTGTGTTCGCAACAAAAAAAGAACCAAGTGTACTGTTGCCAACCCATTTGTAAATTCCTATATTGAATAACTCTTCATCTGTAAATTTCTCCACCAAACTCATTACTTCCTTATGAGATTTTGCAAGCATCTGTTTTGCTTCATCCAAATCTGTATCCTGATGTTTTTCCCAAAACCATTCATTCAACTTTCCATAAGTTCTCCAATTAAATGGTTTCGGCAGAAATGATTTATTATCTCCATTCTGATTTGATAAAACCCAGTCCAACAAAAGCTGGTGCCATTCATACAGATGAATCAATACATCTCGAAGATTTTTATCTCTTCTCCAGTGAGCTTCTTTCTTTTTCTCATCAAACGAAAAAGGTGTTAATAATTCTTTTTCTGTTAAGGATGCAATCCACTCCTCCAGCTCCGCATAATTAGCTGTTGCAGCATTTATTAAATCTAATTTTGTTGTAGGTCTTGCCATCGTTATTCTCCTTTTCAGATTTATTTGAATATTATCAATCCTATTATATGGTGCAAACACTGACACCCTATGTCATGTTTTATTCTTTTCATATATTTCTTTTGCCTTTTTTGCAATAATATTTTTCAAATGGACCGGCTCTATAATTTCAACCTGTGCTCCAAAGGATAGCAAATAACCAATCAGCCAGTCATCTTCCGGCATATCGGCAGTCACTGTCAACTCTCCGTTTTGCTCCACCTCAATCTGATTCAAATCAAATTCATCATATACTCGATATGCCAACTCTTTCGGAAAGCGTAGCATTATATTGTTATAACTTTGCTGATTCAAATCCATCTCCGGAAAAGTCATTGGTAAAAATCGTTCTTCCAAAAGCTCCCATTCTAAAATACGGTTTATTTTAAAAATGCGGAAATCCTGTTTTAGTCTGCAATATGCTTTTAAATACCAATCCTTGGACTTGTAGAATAATTTTAGGGGCTGAATCACTCTTGCATCCCCTCTTCCATAAGCACCTGCATAAGTAATTTTAATACATCTGTTATGAATGATTGCTGTTTTTATCTCTTCAAACTTATTGTTATCCCTAGGCTTTTCACCCCATCTGGAAAAATCCACCTCAATCCAATCCACAGATTTGGTATTAAAGAGTGCGGAAAGTTTTTCCAGCGTATCCTTCTGATATCCACTTCTGACAACCGCTAATCCTTGCAATGCAGATAATATCTCTTGCTTTTCCTGTTCTGATATAATGGCTTTGTTTAAAACAAAATCGCCAAGCAAATGAATGCCGCCATTGCGCCCTGTCTCCGCATAGACCGGAATTCCTGCACTGCTTAGTGCATCAATATCGCGATAAATGGTTCTTACAGATACCTCGAACCTGGCTGCCAGTTCCGGTGCAGTTGCGGTGCCCTTATCCAATAGGTAATATAAAATTTTAAACAAACGGCTTTCCTTCATTTTCCCTGCCTCCCGAACATAGTATAATCCTTAAATCCTGACACATAATGTCAAGATATCTTTATTATACTCTCTGCACCTATTGACCGCAACCACTTAAAATCGCCAGAATTTCCACAGAAAAATGCCCCATATCGGTCACTTTAAACCGATATAGGGCACTCTTATTTCTACTTCTTACAAATTGTATTCCCTATAAAAATAATTGCTACAACATCAATCATAATAATCCCTAAGGATATATACGCGAAAAAAGCAGGTAAAACGTTCATAAATAAACCCATTATCAAAATAAGAAGCGAAATAATTGCCATTCCAATTCCTACTGTTTTACACAGTTTCTTTTCATCATATTTTTCCTTTTTCTCTTTTGGAGCAGTATTATATCCTGCTATTAATCCACTCCCATGTCCGGAAATCAGTACAATCGTAAATACTAGTAAAATAATAAAAATAACCCATATCATCCAATCAGGACCATTTATAGAGTCTGCCAGGGTCATATGTCCATGCCTCCCCACATTTATCTCATTAATATTCTTTTCTTCAAATTTTTTATTTTAATCAGGCAACCACTGGTGAATAATACTCCTACCGTCATTATTCCGTACGAAAGTCCTAACATAATTGCTGCTAATTTCCCCTCAGCATAGGTATCCGCAACGCCCGTATATACCAAAATGAGATAAACTGAAAATGCAATGATCCCTACAACAAATAGCACATTCATTTTTCTTGTAAGTATATTCTTCTCTTCGTTACTATACTCTGCAACCTTCAATACCGTTTCTTCTAATTCTTTGTTCATTTTCTCGCTTTTCCTTTCTCCATCCAATAATTCACGTAAATCAATGTCATAATAATCAGCCATTTCAATAAGAATATCTAAATCCGGCAAATTATTGCCTGTCTCCCATCTTGAAACAGTTCTACGGGATACATTCAGTTGTTCTGCAAACTGTTCCTGTGTGAGACCTTTTTCTTTTCGCAGCTCTTTGATAAAGCTTCCGATTTTAATTTGATTCATTCTTTTACAACCTCCTTACAAGAACAGAATACCTTCTGACAACACCAATTTACAGGACACAAAGCGAGCAATGCCCTTTTTTTGATGAGACACAGCATGGTTACTACAATTATTGTTAAAAACTAATCTTTCATTTATCAGGTTATTAAAATGTCCTATATCAGTCGTTAAAACTGATATAGGACACATTCCTTCTTAGTTCTCATTCATTCGTGCAAGCTTCGCTGCCTGGTCGGCTGCGATACAAGCATCAATAATATCTACAATATCACCATTCATAATCTTATCCAGCTTATACAGGGTCAGGTTGATGCGGTGGTCGGTAACACGACCCTGAGGGAAGTTGTAGGTACGGATTTTTTCGGAACGGTCCCCGGTACCAATCTGGCTTCTACGAAGCTCTGCTTCTGCGTCGTGACGCTGCTGCTGCTCAATATCATACAGCTTTGCTTTCAACAGTGCAAATGCCTTGGCCTTGTTCTGGAGCTGGGATTTCTCAGTCTGGCTGTATACCACAATACCTGTGGGATAGTGGGTCAGACGCACTGCTGAGTCGGTAGTATTGACACACTGTCCACCGTTACCGGAAGCTCTCATTACATCGATACGGATATCCTTCTCATCGATTACGATATCGATATCCTCATCTACTTCAGGCATCACTGCCACACTGATGGTTGAGGTATGGATACGACCGCCACTCTCGGTTTCGGGCACACGCTGTACACGATGAACGCCGCTTTCGTACTTCATCTTGGAGTAGGCACCCTGGCCGGTAATCATGAACTGTACTTCCTTCATACCGCCGATACCGATTTCATCCACGTTCATGGTCTCTACCCGCCAACGCTGGCCTTCTGCATAGTGCACATACATACGATAGATTTCTGCTGCAAATAATGCAGCCTCATCACCACCGGCACCTGCACGGATTTCCACGATAACGTTCTTCTCATCATTAGGGTCCTTGGGTAAAAGCAGAATCTTCAGTTCCTGTTCCAGCTCTTCCACACGCTTCTTGCTGTCGCTCAAGGTCTCCTTAATCATTTCACGCATTTCATCATCAGATTCCTCATCCAGCATCATCAAGGAATCTTCAATGTCCTGCTTACAGGTTTTGTACTCTTTATAAGCATCTACAATGGGTGTTAAATCACTCTGTTCCTTCATCAGCTTACGGAAACGTTCCTGGTTGTTGGTTACCGTAGGCTCATTTAATTCACCCATGATTTCTTCAAAACGAATCAATAAATCTTCTAACTTATCAAACATCTTTCTACCATGCCTTTCATTAGGCAGTTCCCGGATATGTGGCATAAACAACTCTATCCAGTCCTGCATAATCTTTCACTACATTTATATCTGCAAACCCTGCTGCCGCCAGTAATTCACTGACGCTTACTGCCTGGTCATAGCCAATTTCAAAATACAGTCTGCCGCCTCTGTTTAAATGCTCCCGGCTGTCCTCTATAATTCTCCTGTAAAAAAACAATCCGTCCGCCATACCGTCCAGTGCCAACATAGGCTCATGCTCACGCACTTCCGGCATTAATGTGGCAATCACATCGGTACAGATATAGGGAGGATTGGACACAATCATGTCAAAACAACCTTCCACATTTGCAAACAAATCACTCTGCACAAATTCATAGGACATCTCTCTGCTTTCAGAGAGTGTGGCACCGTTCATAGCGGCAATCTCCAGTGCATCCCCGGACACATCTGCACCCACTCCTACACAATCATTAGAATAGTGCAACAGGCTCAGCAATATACATCCGCTACCCGTACACATATCCAGGATACGCATACCATCATGCAGCTCCCGCAGCACCTCTTCTACCAGTATCTCCGTATCCTGACGGGGTATCAGCACCTTGTCGCTAACCTGAAATTCCAGCCCCATAAATTCCTGTTTGCCGGTAATATGCTGCAAAGGGATTCTTTCTGCACGTCTTGCAAGTACCTGCTCATAGGCTTTTACCTGCTGTGCTTCCACTTCGCGGTCACCATGCACCAGCAAATCATTACGATTCGTACCACAAATATATTCAAGGAGCAGTCTTGCATCCAGCGCAGCCTCTTCTATCCCGGCCTTTGTCAGAGTTTCCTGTCCCTGTATATAACATTCCTTGTAGGTCATTGTCCCTCAGCTCCGTCTTCCGTTTCCGGCACTGCCGCAAAACCAAATTCTTCCTCGGTAGTCTCTTCCTCTTCATCTGTAACGTCCGAAGTTTCCTTTTCAGCTGCAGCCTCTGCATATGCCGCATCCTCTTCTGCCAGTGCTGTGTCACTTAATTCCTCTTCTTTGTATCCGAAATGCTCCTGCAGATACTGTTTCCAGTCAAACACCGCTTCCACGGCTGCAATACCCACTTCTATCATACTGTCATCCGGTTCCCGGGTAGTCATTCTCTGAATCAGCATACCGGGCGCAGACAGGATTCTGACAAAAATATTGTCACTACGGCCTGCAAGTCTGATAATCTCAAAGGAAATACCTGCAACTATAGGCATCAGTGCAATTCTGAGCAACACTCTCTGGATCGGATTATCCACCTGAATAAAGAAGAACAATACAATACTTACAAACAATACAAAAAACATAAAGCTGGTACCACATCTCTTATGCAGCCTGGAGCTTCTTCTGGCATTTCGCAAGGTCAACGGTCTGCCCTTTTCGATACAGTTGATGCATTTATGCTCTGCACCATGATACTGATACAATCTGCCGATATCCTTCATAAAACTGATTGCCCACACATAAAAGACAAAAATAAGAATACGAATGACACCTTCAATAATTGCCATCAGAGATCTGTTCTGGATAAAATCATCAAACAGAGAGGCCACAAAATAGGGCAACACAATAAAAATCCCTACTGCCAGTACAATGGATAACATCGTTACGAATGCTGTCAGAACTTTCTCGGCATTGCCACCTGTCAGCTTATCTAACGCCTTGTCAAACTTTGTTTCCTTCGCGTCCTCTTCCTCATAAAAGTCCGCAGAATGATTAATTGCTTTCATTCCCAAGGTCAGTGAATCTACAAATTGGAAAACACCTCTGATAAAGGGCACCTTTTTAATCGGATTACCCTGTAACAATTCCTTATGCGTTTCCACCTGTACATCTATTTCTCCATCAGGCTTTCTAACTGCTATCGCATATTTCTCCTGATTTCTCATCATAATGCCTTCCAATACGGCCTGTCCGCCGATACCGGAATAACGTTTCACTTTTTTCTTAGCCATAACACAACCCCGTCTTTCTATATAACATAAAGTCGGCTAAAATAACAATTACGATATAGTAACATACATAAAGGAAAAGGTTGAGATAGAAATACCTCAACCTTCTTGAACATCTTATTTGATACCGTATTTCTTGTTGAACTTATCAACACGACCATCAGCTCTTACAGTCTTCTGCTGACCGGTGTAGAAAGAATGGCACTTGGAGCAAACTTCTACGTGGATCTCGGGCTTTGTAGAACCGGTTACAAATGTGTTACCGCAGTTACATGTTACGGTTGCCTGATAATAGGCAGGATGGATTCCTTCTCTCATATCTTTCACCTCTCTATGAAAATTAAGTTTACATCTATGTTCTCATCCGCACTGCTTATGCATCCACAAACAGCGTTATAATTGTATCACAAGGAATTTATTCTTGCAATACTTATTTTACATGATTTTACAGTTTCAAGTATTTAACGACCTGTCAAAAGTCCTAAGAGGTTAGAAAATACGATTCTTCTTCACGCTTTCTACAAATTCCTGATTGTTTCTGGTATGCTGGAACATATCCAGAATTCTGTCTGTAGCTTCATCAGACTTCAGGCCGTTTAAAGCTTTACGCATAATATTGATTGCCTCCAGCTCATCTGCCGTGAGCAATAAATCCTCTCTTCTGGTGCCAGACTTCTGCAAATCGATTGCAGGGAAAATACGTTTTTCGGAAAGCTTACGGTCCAGAACCATTTCCATATTACCGGTTCCCTTGAATTCCTCATAAACCACATCGTCCATCTTACTACCGGTATCCACCAGTGCAGTTGCCAGAATGGTCAAACTGCCACCCTCACGCATATTACGGGCTGCACCAAAAAATCTCTTGGGCATGTGAAGTGCTGAAGGATCCAGACCACCTGATAAAGTACGTCCGCTGGGGGGAACCACCTGATTGTATGCTCTGGTCAGTCGGGTGATACTATCCAGCAGAATCACAACGTCCTTCTTATGCTCTACCAGACGCTTTGCACGCTCCACTACCATTTCTGAGACTCTCTTATGATGCTCAGGCAGTTCATCAAATGTAGAATAGATAACCTCTACGTTCTTACCCTGAATCGCCTCTTTGATATCGGTTACTTCCTCAGGTCGCTCATCAATTAACAAAATAAGCATGTGCATCTCCGGATTAGTACGCAGAATGGACTTCGCTACTTCCTTCAGCAATGTGGTCTTACCTGCCTTAGGGGGAGATACAATCATTCCTCTCTGCCCCTTACCTACCGGACTCACCAAATCCATCACGCGCATAGCCACGCTGCATCCCGGGGTTTCCAGCTTAACACGCTGATCCGGGAAAATAGGTGTCATATCTTCAAAAGCCATTCTTTTCGCAGCTTCTTCCACACTATAACCGTTTATGGAGCGCACAAATAATAAAGCACTGAATTTCTCCTGCTGGGTCTTTACGCGCTTATTGCCACGCAGAATATCACCGGTCTTTAGGCCGAAACGTCTGATTTGGCTGGGTGCCACATATACATCGTTTTCACCAGGCATAAAGTTCTCGCATCTGATAAAGCCATAACCATCCGGCATAACCTCCAGAATGCCGCTGGCTTCCTCTCCGCTATCCAGTTCCTTCGGAAAATGATTTTCACCATCCTGACGCTGTTCGCTTCGGGCACTCTCAGACCGAAACTCCTGTGCCATCAGTCCTGCCTCACTCTGGGCCGGCTTTGCCTGCACATCCTTTGCGTCCTCTGCCAGCATAGCCTCCACTAATTCAGACTTCTTCATTGTTGAAGTATTCTTAATGCCGCGTACTTTTGCTAATTCTTTCAGTTGTACAAGTGCTAATGATTCATATTTTTCTCTCATATATCCTCGCCTTTCACTGTATGCATTTATTTCTGCTTTATCTTGGGAAATTATATCCTGAATTCTGATACTGATATATCATAATCTGTTTGATAGGTAAATTGAAATACTCAGAAATATCTGTTTACCAATTATATAACATTTTTTACCAAATATAAAGTACTATTTTTAAACCGGTATTACTCCCTATTTCCGCCCAAAACGGGACACCCGGCAGCGTCCTATCCGCTAAACTCCGCCACTGTCCCCGTGCAATTTCCTATAGATTTAAAAACCTCTTGCGAAGGACTGGAAACTATTATATGATACCTATGATAAGTGGGGCATCATTCATCCTCACTTTACAATCCGGAAATGAGGTTAAAAAATGACAATAAATGAAAAAGCACTACTCATGCATGAAGAATGGAACGGCAAGCTGGAAACCGTTGCCAAAGCACCAGTAAATTCACGGGAGGATTTGTCTGTTGCCTATACACCCGGCGTGGCAGAACCTTGTAAAATCATTGCACAGGATAAAGAGGCCGCATATAAATATACAATGAAGGCCAATACTGTGGCAGTGGTATCTGACGGAAGCGCAGTCCTTGGTCTGGGCAATATCGGTCCCCATGCAGCCATGCCTGTTATGGAAGGCAAGGCCGTGCTGTTCAAGGAATTCGGCGGTGTGAACGCAGTCCCTATTTGTCTGGACACACAGGATACGGAAGAAATCATTAAGGCAGTCACCTATCTGGCTCCCGGCTTTGGCGGCATTAATCTGGAGGATATCTCAGCCCCCCGCTGTTTTGAAATAGAAGAAAGACTGAAAGAAATACTGGACATCCCTGTATTTCATGACGATCAACACGGTACTGCCATCGTAGTACTTGCCGGTATCATCAATGCCCTGAAGGTAGTAGACAAAAAGAAAGAGGACTGCAAGATAGTTGTAAACGGTGCCGGCAGCGCAGGCGTAGCTATTACCAAACTTCTGCTCACCTACGGTTTCCCTCACATCACCATGTGTGACAAAGTAGGCATCGTTTCCCGTGACACGGAAGGTCTCAACTGGATGCAGCAGAAAATGACTGAGGTTACCAATTTAGAAAATGCAACAGGTTCCCTGGCTGATGCCATGAAGGGTGCAGATATCTTCATCGGAGTATCCGCTCCCAATATTGTGTCCGCTGAAATGGTTGCTTCCATGAATAAAGATGCCATCTTATTTGCCATGGCAAATCCGGTCCCTGAAATCATGCCCGATGTAGCCAAGGCTGCCGGTGCACGTGTGGTAGGTACGGGTCGAAGCGATTTCCCCAATCAGGTAAACAATGTAGTTGCCTTTCCCGGCATTTTCAAAGGTGCACTGGAAGGCCGCGCCATGCAGATTACCGAAGAAATGAAGCTGGCTGCCGCAGAAGCCATTGCCTCACTGGTTCCTGCCAAGGAGCTGCACGAGGACAACATCCTTCCCGAGGCCTTCAATCCTTTGGTTGCTCAGCGCGTGTCCGAGGCTGTAAAAGCACATATTCACTAATGCAAATGTAAAGGATTATTCGTATGACCAAGCAAGACTGGCATGGTAAGCCCTATTACTCTTTAGATGCCTACTGCAAGAATACCTTTCATCACAAATGTTACAAAATAGCCCTGAATGCTCACATGTCCTGCCCAAACAGGGACGGACACCTGGGTACTCGGGGCTGTATCTTCTGTAGCGGTGGCGGAAGCGGAGACTTTGCAGTTTCCATTCAGAACAAGTCCATAAAAGACCAACTGGAAGAAGGTTTGGGATTATTCGGCACCAAAAAGGTGGGGGAACATTATATTGCCTATTTTCAGGCTTACACTAACACTTACGCCCCTGTCCCCTATTTAAACCGGGTATTTCGTCAGGCACTGGATGCCCCTGAAATCATAGGCATCTCCATTGCTACCAGACCGGACTGTCTGCCGCCTGAGGTACTGTCTCTCCTGTCCGACCTGCAAATGGCTTATCCCGAAAAATTTATCTGGATTGAGCTGGGACTACAAACCATCCACGAAGAAACTGCTGTCTTTATCCGCAGAGGCTACACTTTGTCTTGTTTTGAGGATGCCCTTGTAAATCTGCAGAAGCTGCAGATTCCGGTTATTGTCCATGTGATTCTGGGACTCCCCGGTGAAACAGAAGAAATGATACTGGAAACCATACAATATTTGAATAAATGCGGGCCCTTTGGCATCAAACTTCAACTACTGCATGTACTGCGTGACACAGATTTGGCAGAGCACTATTTATCCGGCAGTTTTGAATTACCGGATAAGGACACTTATCTGGACCTTGTAGTAAAATGTCTGGAGCAGCTTTCGCCCGATATTGTGGTACACCGCGTAACCGGAGATGGCCCCAAGTCCCTGCTCATCGCACCTATGTACAGTGCAGACAAACGGGATATGCTGAACAGTTTGCACCGGCTCATGGGCTTACGGAATTCTTATCAGGGCAAAAATTATGCAACTGACTAAGATGGATTGCTCAATAACTACTTAAAATATATTTTTCAAAGAAAGGAGTCGCTTATGACACAGGACCCTTTAACACTCTATAAATTAATCGTTCTCTATATGCTGAACAAAGTCAGTTTTCCAATGACTACTGCTCAAATCAGTGATTTTATTTTGGACAAGGAATATACCAACTTCCTCACCTTACAGCAGGTCATAAACGAAATAACCGATGCAGAACTCATCTCCGCACAGTCCATCGGTAATCGTACACATCTTTTGCTTACGGATGAAGGGCGTGAAACCTTGCGTTTTTTTGAAAACCGTATCAGTGACGCTATTAAGCATGATATTGATACTTATTTCCGTGAAAACGAATTTTCTATTCGCAATGAGGTATCCATTCTGGCTGATTATTATAAATCCACCTCCGGCGAATATGAAGCCCACCTGGTAGCCAAGGACCGTGGTATCAAACTGGTTGATATCACCCTCTCCGTCCCCCTTGAGGAAATTGCCGCTTCTGTTTGCGACAACTGGCAACAAAAAAACGAGGCCATTTATCAGTACCTCACCCGTGAATTATTTTAAGATTATAAAACAGGCATCCTTTCAGCCTGCCCACACTAGTCCCCACCGACCCGCTACTGTCATTTAGTTAATCCCACAGTCCCATGTCCGTGCCTTAGGGCGCCATATCAGCCAGGAAAGTGTTGGTGTGCCAAATGTGGTGTTTCTGGCAAAGTCACCTTTGTAATCCCTTATGATTTGCGTCTTTTCCGGCAAGAACATCTGCTGGCCTGTGTCCGTGACGGAAGTACGGTGACTATTGTTTTAGAAGCAAATGTGAGCTTTTCTTATGTGCGAAGCTTTGGAATCAGGTCCCTGTTTTTATGGCCTTGAACAAAAATTACGCCATGTCCGCGGTGACCGGAAAGAAGAGCTTTTTTAGCTCAGCTTTCCGGTCAATCCGCGAACATGGCGCTTATTTTTGTCCCAGCTCATAAAAATAGGGACGAATCACAAATTCCAAAGCCGCACATTTTAGAAAATCCACATTTACTTCCCACAATAGTCCACCGTACTTCCGTCACGGACACAGGCTGACAGATGTACTTACGTGAAAAGACACAAAAACCGATTGCAAAGGATGACTTTGAGAAACGCTCACGTTTGTCACAACACTTTCCCTGCTTCTAAGGCACCCTAAAGCACGGATATGGTACAGTAGGATTAACTAAATGACAGTATCGGGTCAGCGGGTCCTTGTGTGGACAGACTAAAACGATGCCTGTTTTATTATACAAATTACTCTTTATTCTTACGCGCTTCCTCTTTCAACCACTTCATATGGTCTTTTATTTTCTTTTCGTACCCATTACCCGTAGGAGAATAGAACTCTCTGCCGGTCAGTTCATAGGGCAGGTATTGCTGCTCACAATAGTGATTGGGATAATCATGGGAATATTTGTACCCGATGCCGTGTCCCAGCTTAGCTGCTCCTTTATAATGGGCATCCTGTAAATGGGCAGGGATAGGTAAATTACCACTATTTTTTACTTCATCCAGTGCAGCAAATATAGCATTGCAGCCTGCATTGCTCTTGGGTGCAGTTGCCACATAAGCCACCGCCTGTGCCAGGATAATCTGGGCTTCCGGCATACCGATACGTTCTATTGCCAAAGAAGCATTGGTGGCTACCACAAGTGCGTTGGGATCTGCATTCCCCACATCCTCTGCCGCACATATCATAATTCTTCTGGCGATAAAGGTAATGCTTTCACCTGCATATAGCATCCGCGCCAGATAATAAATGGCCGCATCCGGATCTGAACCTCTCATGCTTTTGATAAATGCAGATATGGTATCATAATGATTATCCCCGTTTTTATCATATCTGACTGCACGCTTTTGGATACACTCCTGGGCAACCTCCAATGTAAGATGTATCTTACCGTCTTCACTACGGTTCGTGGTCAAAATGCCCAATTCAATCGCATTCAAGGCATGTCTGGCATCACCGCCGGAGATATCTGCCAGAAAATCCAGTGCATCCTCATCAATTTCTGCATTATAAGCTCCCATTCCCCTATCCATATCATACACTGCCTTCTTAAGCAGCTCTGCAATAGCTTCCTTAGGTATGGGTTTTAACTCAAATATAATGGACCTGGATATCAACGCACTGTTCACTTCAAAATAGGGATTTTCCGTAGTTGCACCGATTAAAACGACGGTGCCGTCCTCTACGAAGGGGAGTAAATAATCCTGCTGACTTTTGTTAAATCTGTGAATCTCGTCAATAAACAATATAGTCCGCTTGCCATACATTCCCTGTAAATCCTTCGCCTTATTTACCACCTCTTCCATATCTTTTTTGCCCGCAACCGTAGCATTAATCTGTGTAAATTCCGCGCTGGTAGTATTGGCGATGACCTTGGCCAAAGTAGTTTTACCCGTTCCGGGCGGTCCATAAAAAATAACCGAACTGATTTTGTCTGCCTGAATGGCACGGTAAAGCAATTTATCCTTGCCGATGATATGCTCCTGCCCTACCACCTCATCCAGATTCCTGGGGCGCATGCGCGCTGCCAGTGGGGATTCCTTTTCCATATTGGTATTTCTCATATATTCAAATAAATCCATTTTGTCTCTTCCTTTCGAATCCATTATTGAGGAAAATTCATTTCTTCCACAAATCTCTCCTGAAAACCTTCCTGCTCTGCAAGATTCAGTATCTCTACATCCTGTTGCAGCTGCTGCCATGCAGCCTTCACAACTTCTTCTCTCCCTTGGGCCAAAGCATAACCTGCTTTAAACGCCCCCCATAGGGAAGCATTCCCTACAGCCACGGTCTTTCCTGCAAGTTCTTCAGATAACAGTCCTACCTGCGCAGCCTCCTTTGGGTTTAAATAATACCCAAATCCTCCGGCCAACACCACCCTTGCCACGTTCGTCTCTGTGATACCATAGCATTCCAATAGTTCTTCTATCCCGGCGCGAATGGCAGCCTTGGCAAGCTGAAATGCCCGAATAGCTTGCTGTGTGATATGTACACCTTCTATCTGCACGCCTTCTTCAAAATACACCGCACTTAACAAACCGGTCTCATCCACCAACTGTCTCTTACGCAGCTGTGCCAATAAATGTACCATATCCGCCCCCCAGATGCCCCTGCTCGGACCACCTTCAAAAGCAGGTCCCGCAGCAGTGGCGCAGGCTATTATCCGATGCTTATTGCCAAGTACAATTTCACCATTGGTACCCAAATCAATAAACAAAATGGTCTCTTCACTATCCTGCATATCCACAGCGCTGATACCTGACATAATGTCACCGCCTACAAAAGCAGATAATACGGGCACACAGGTACATCTTCTTCCTGCAATGAATATCTCTGTAACTTCTTTGTGGCTGACCTGAAAGGGCGCACGACCCAGTTCCCCCGGATTTCTTCCCACAAGCAAATAAAGCATGGTCGTATTACATGCCAGTACACAGGTAAGTCGCTCATCCTCCGCCTGCCCCTCTTGTAACAACTTCCTACAGCCCCGTTCCAACACTTCCATGACCAGGCTCTGCAGGTGCTTTTCTTTTAATGCATCCGCCGCTGCCTCTATTCTTGACAAAACATCTGCACCATACTGCACCTGGGGATTTACTTCTGCAAAATAATCAATGGGATGTCCCTTCCTATCATAGAGCGCCATTGCGATGGTGGTGGTACCTAAGTCTATGCACAGTACCAATCCTCGGGAGGCCGTTTCCTCTGCATTGTTCTGTACTGTCTTTTCTCTCTGCTCCTGCAAATTCCCATGCAAAAAATTCACCAGAACCTTCATATCCCGGTGAATCTCCTGACAACGCCCACATCCGGTGCATACATGGCATGCACCGGTACGAGGCCCTTCTTCTTTTTTACACAAATTGGTTACGTTCTCTATCATAGCGGTAATCTATACTCTCTAATTTCAGTAATATTTCCTCTTTTTCTACATCCAAATCATCGCAAAGCTGATCCAGATCAGAATAAAAATCCCGCAATTTTAAATTTATAAAACTAAGTAACATGACCGGATCCTGTGGAATCATACATTATTCTCCTGTCTATCCTGAAAACTTCTTGAATTCTTTTTATTCATCTTTTCCCGATACATACTTTCATCTGCTTTTTTCATACAACTTATCAGACTCGCCTTACTGCTACAGAATGCGAAGCCCATACTTGCAGACAGTTTATACGGTGCCTTCATTTTTTGATTATATTCGACCAACATCCTGTTAATGTCCGCCAGAGCAGTAAGTACATCCGCCTTATGCATGGTACTGTAACAGATATTAAACTCATCGCCACCTACTCTTGCACTGTAAAAGCCGGGTCTTTCCGCCCTCTTAAGTACATCCGCCAATGCCTTTATTGCTTTGTCACCTTCCAGATGTCCATAGGTATCGTTAATCTTTTTCAGACCATCCATATCGCAACTGATAATAAAGAAACCGCCCTGCTCTGCCTTTGCTTTCTCGTATTGGCGTTGCAGAATTCTTTCATATTCTCTACGATTATTCAGTCCTGTCAGTTCATCCAAAAGAGACTGTTGTCTGAAATGCAAAAGAGTCTTATTTTCACTGTAAATCTTTACTCTGTCCAGGTAATTGGAAAATGCCAGCAACCAGGTAATAAAATATTGTTTTATTGTTTCCTGATTATCCGTATCCATTGCAATATACCCTAAACACTGATTCTTATAATGCAGAGGATAACAATACAGCATACGACTTGCTTCGCGGTACTTTTTCGGAAGAATCTCACGCCTGTCAAACTTTTCGTCACATTCTATATATTCTATATTGTTTCGCATTATTGCTTTTATAACCATCTGTTCCGTATAATTCTCCGCCTCACTTAGCTCTTCCTCATCCGTACGCACACGGTCACACATACACACATATAATGCATTATATGTAAATCTTCCGGCATATTGAAATGCAACCTGCAACAATTCATCTATTGCATTACAATTTTCCATATCAACATTCATATATGCACTTTCCATGATAGCGGTGTCCAGATAATTTCTCTCTTTATACAGTCCCCTGATATTACTAACATTTTCTGCATTCTCACAGCCGCAGCTACGTCCCCGGCAAAGTTTTGCCGTCACATACTCATAACGTTCCTGAGGTCTGCCGTTTAAAACATTATCAATCATCTGTACAGCCGTGTACCCCATTACTTCGCCCTGTACCTGTATACCGGTAATAGAGGGTTCATAATATTTTGCCTCATCTATGTGATCAAATCCTGTCACACAAATATCCTCCGGTATACGAATTCCTCTGTTAATCAGTGCATCGCATACGGAAATTGCCATAAAGTCATTGGAGCATACTATCGCATCCGGATATTCATCACCGGACAAGAAACAATCCACAGCCTCCTCGCCTTTATTACGCCAGTAATCACCCTCAAATATCATTTGCTCCGTCACTGTCAGGTGATATTTATTCATAACGTTCCGATAGCCTTGCAATCGTCTCTGTGCGTCCACTAACTCCATTCTTCCGGTCATAAAGCATATACGCTGCATTCCATGCTCTTCGATCAGATGTTCCACCAGATTCTCCATAGATTTTTGGTCATCTATCAGTACATTATAAAAATTTGCATCTTCACATCGCAATGCTACCACCGGACAGTTTGTTTCTGCCATGATTTTTTTGCAAAGTGCCTCGTACATTCCCTGAATATCATGGGTATCCGGTGTCACAATGATAGCATCATAATTTTCCAGACAGGGCAGGTTTATAATATTCTTCTCACCCTCTGCATGCAGGAAACTGCCGCCGAAGGTTCCGAAATTGCAAAACACGTCCACATAATACCCAAATTGCTCGGCTGCGTCCGTAACTCCTGCAATAATCTGCTTCTGATATTCATGTACCAATTGACCTACAAAAAAGGCAATCTTCTTTACCATACGCGCACTCCCTATCTGTATTTTCTATTAATACTATCATATACCCTTATGTAAAAAAAATCCAGACAAATTCATGATTTCCTTTATTTCCTGCTGACAATTTCCATAAAAAAAGAGACGAGATACACATTGGAAATCTCGTCTCTGTTTAGTGCTCTTCAAATGTCCTTACAAACCCTTATCTGCCTTTACATCTGCCACCAGCTTATCATCGCATACATCAATGAAAATGCAATCTCCGGGCTCTACTTTATCCTCTAAAATCAGTCTGGCAGCCAAAGTCTCCACATGCTTCTGTACATACCGTTTCAACGGACGGGCTCCGTAAACAGGGTCATAGGACTCTTCTGTAATATATTCTATTGCAGCCTTTGAAAGTTCAATTTCCAGGTCTTTATCTTCTAACCGGACATTTAAATCGCTGATAATCAGATGAATGATACCACCGATATTTTCTTTGGTCAAAGGCTTAAATAATATGATTTCATCCAATCGGTTCAAAAACTCCGGTCTGAAATGATTGCGCAAATCATCCATTACCAGTTCTTCCGCTTCACTGCTGATATTTCCTTCCGGTGTAATACCGTCAAGCAGATAATGCGCTCCGATATTAGAAGTCATAATCAGGATAGTATTTTTAAAGTCCACCGTGCGTCCCTGGGAATCGGTTATGCGGCCATCGTCCAGCACCTGCAAAAGTACATTAAATACATCCGGATGGGCCTTTTCCACTTCATCAAAAAGTACTACAGAATAAGGTTTTCTACGCACAGCCTCTGTCAGCTGACCGCCTTCCTCATATCCTACATATCCGGGAGGTGCACCAATTAATCTGGATACGGAGTACTTCTCCATGTACTCGCTCATATCGATACGCACCATATTATTCTCATCATCAAACAATGCTGCCGCCAAAGACTTGGCCAGCTCCGTTTTACCTACGCCGGTAGGTCCCAGGAACAGGAAGGAACCGATGGGCTTATCAGGGTCCTTGATTCCCGCTTTTGAACGTATGATAGCTTCGGTTACCTTAGTCACCCCTTCATCCTGTCCAATCACATGCTTATGCAATTCCTCATCCAGATGCAGGGTTTTGTTTCGTTCACTTTCTGTCAGCTTAGCTACTGGAATGCCGGTCCATCTGGAAATAATCTTTGCAATCTCCTCTTCGGATACCTTCTCATGAACAAGCAATAAATCCTCACGATTCACCTTTTCTTCTTCCTGCTCTAACTGCTTTTTCAAAGCGGGTAACTGTCCGTAGCTTAATTCCGCTGCCTTTTCCAGATTTCCTTCACGCTGGGCAATCTGTATTTCACTATTAATATGGTCAATCTCTTCTCTCAGCTTAGAAAGCTTCTCCACCGAGGTCTTTTCATTGTCCCACTGAGCCTTACGGTTTGCGAACTCTTCACGTTGTTCGGCAAGCTCTCTCTGCAGATTTTCCAAACGCTCTTTACTGAGTCTGTCATCCTCTTTTTTCAGGGCTGCTTCCTCTATCTCCATCTGCATCACTCTTCGCTGCAGTTCATCCAGTTCTGTAGGCATACTGTCAAGCTCTGTCTTTATCAGGGCACAGGCCTCATCCACCAGGTCAATGGCCTTATCCGGCAGAAAACGGTCCGTGATATAACGATGTGACAATGTGGCCGCACTTACCAAGGCATTGTCCATAATTTTTACACCATGGTATACCTCATAACGCTCCTTAATACCGCGCAATATGGATATGGTATCCTCCACAGTGGGTTCATCTACCAACACCGGCTGGAAACGCCTCTCCAGCGCAGGATCCTTCTCAATATACATCCGATACTCATCCAGAGTAGTTGCACCGATACAGTGTAGTTCTCCCCTTGCAAGCATGGGCTTTAACATATTCCCGGCATCCAGTGCGCCGTCAGACTTACCCGCACCTACAATGGTATGCAACTCATCGATAAATAGAATTATCTGTCCATCACTATTCTTTACATCTTCCAGCACGGCCTTCAGACGTTCTTCAAACTCACCACGATATTTGGCACCTGCTACCAGTGCCCCCATATCCAGGGAAAATATCTTTTTATCCTTAAGCCCCTGAGGTACATCTCCTCTGACAATTCGCTGGGCCAGTCCCTCCACCACAGCAGTCTTACCCACGCCGGGCTCACCGATAAGCACCGGGTTATTCTTGGTCTTTCTGGATAGGATACGTATCACATTACGAATCTCACTGTCTCTGCCGATAACAGGGTCAAGTTTCTGATTGCGGGCCTTCTCCACCAGCTCCTGACCATACTTCTCCAAGGTATCGTAGGTAGCCTCCGGATTATCACTTATAACTCTCTGATTGCCCCGCACGGAAGAAAGTGCCTGCAAAAAACGTTCCCTGGTAACTCCGTACTCTTTAAAAATCGCCTGTAACTCTTTATTCGGATGCTGTAGCATCGCCAAAAAGAGGTGTTCTACAGATACATACTCATCTCCTAACTGCTTCGCCTGTTCTTCTCCTGCTATCAGCACTTTATTCAGATGCTGCCCTATAAAGACCTTGCCACCCTGTACTTTTACACGTTTCTTAAGTGCCGCTTCCGCACGATTAAGAAAGTGCTCCTTTTGAATCTCCATCTTAGCTATCAGCTTCAGAATCAGGCTATCCTGAATCGTCAACAGACTATACAATAAATGCTCCTGCTCGATTTCCTGATTCCCATACTCATATGCCAGTCTTTCACAGCCCTCTACAGCCTGCATGGATTTCTGCGTAAACTTCTGTATATTCATAGTTTCTCCCTTCCACGATACCTCGTTATAACTTCGTCTCTTTGTTCTATTACAAATATAACACCTGGCAAACTAAAATCAATTAACAATCTATAAACTTTTTATTATTTGTTTAAAATATTACAACCTTTCACCCGCTCTGTAAAGAGTCCGCCAATTATCAATTGACAGTTTCTCTCTACCGGTGCTATACTGATACTCCAACTTATTTATATAAATTAAGGAGTTTTTATGAACATCTTATCTCTGTTTCTGATTGCAGTAGGATTATCCATGGATGCTTTTGCTGTCGCAATATGTAAGGGACTTGCAATGCAGAAAATCACTCCACAAAAGACAGCTGTGGTAGGCCTCTGGTTTGGCTCATTTCAGGCGCTAATGCCACTCCTTGGCTATCTGCTGGGCAGCCAGTTCAAACAATACATAGAATCCATTGACCACTGGATTGCTTTTGCATTATTATCCTTAATCGGTATCTCCATGATTAAAGAAGCTTTGTCTGCGGATGACGAAGAAGCGGATGATTCCCTGGACATTAAAACCATGTTCCTGCTTGCACTGGCTACCAGTATAGATGCACTGGCTGTAGGTGTAACCTTTGCCTTTCTGCATGTTGACATCCTTCCTGCCATAAGTTTCATCGGCATCACTACCTTTGTACTTTCCATGATTGGTGTCAAAGTTGGCAATATCTTCGGAACCAAATATAAGTCCAAAGCAGAACTTGCCGGAGGGATTATTCTTATCCTTATGGGCACCAAAATTCTACTTGAGCATTTAGGAATTCTCTAATCCATTCACTTGATTACATAGAAACAGGAACCATTCCCTAAAATTATAAATCCGCCGGATTCTTTAAAGTTTCCGGCGGATTTCTCTATATCCCATTACATATTTTCTTTACTGCAATGCTTCCATCTTTTCGAAATTCAAAGATGCAATAATCATCAAAATTCCACTAACCAGCTGGGTACATATCAGCATAAGCACATATGCAACCAATTCTCCTCCCATTAAGAATCCTGCGATTGCACCGCCTATAGCTGCTGTAATCGCAAATCCCAAAATCAACATCTGTACTACCTGCTTGGCTACAGGGCCCAATGCCGTACCGCCGATGAATTCCGTTACCGCTACAGAATATAACTTGGCTTCACTTAATACAACATAAACCAGAATACACATAATAATGATTACCGGATCATATCCCAACGCAATACCGGCAGGAATCGCTATAATTGCACCATTCAAAGCGGCTGTCAACAGCTGCATCAATGTAGCATAAAACAACTTTTTAAATGCAGAGTCGGGAATCAGATACGTATAATGATATTTTAATTCCTTACTCCATTTGCCGCTAAAGTTTGCCATTAAAAAGATAATATATGCCATAAATCCCGGGATGATAAAAGGTGTCGCCTCTTCGAAATCCACCTCGATAAAGCGCATGAACACTATAGCTGCAGCAATCACCAGTGCAATTAAACTCTGTCCTTCAAATATAAAGAACTTCTGCTTCTTATACTCCAGTAACTGTCTGTAAAACAATGCTTTAGCCCCGGTTCCTTTATAAGCAACATTGGCTTGCTTTAATTTTGCCTTCTTGCCGATTCTGATTTCGGTAGAACCCTGCTTTTGTTTGTTTCGAAGTTCGGCATAATCTTCTGCAAAGGTCATTGCATCCTCGTAAAACGCTCCTGTACATTTCATCTTAACAGCCATACAAAGCAATACAATGAATGCAACCAGATAAGCAACGCTGCCGATAACAGTCATCAATGTCGGTCCCAATACAATCAAATGTATTACGGAAATGTACCAACCGATAAAGGGTACCATCTTCAATACATCACTGGATACAAATTGCACTACAGTATCCATGCTGAGCCCATTCTTATAAATGGAAAATAAACCAATCAGCAATACCACCAGAATCAATGCATAAGCCAGATACTCTGTTATCTTGCGGCCTCTTTCCGTAAGTCTTTCATTTCCGTACATAATTAGCATCATGCATGCTTCCATAATGTTTTCCATTACTGTTGCAAACACAAAAAACAAAAATAACTGTAAGGGTGAAATACCAAATACCATACCACATATTATCACGCCTATGATTCCCATAAGCAGGTTGATAGGAATTCCCTTCAGATGTGCATAAATCAACACATACTTCGGTTTTAACGGAGACGGAAACATAAAATGTACATCACTGGGTAACAAAACCAGTCCCTTACGCTTTGCATACGCTACCAGATTGGATGGCAAAAGCAGAAATGCCAAAAAACTCATGGCAATAACCATACCCATGGGTGAATCCAGATGAAAATCCTCCACCATGACCTTTATACTGTAGGGCACCGCCAATGCATATATTAAAATAAAGAACAGCCAGATGTATGTAACCGGTTTTTTCAACGAATACTTGATTCTGTTGATCATCGTTCGTTTATATAAATAGAAAACAGCTCCCATGCTTATTTCTCCTCCTGTCCCGTCACCTGGAAGAACAAAGCTTCTAAGTCATCATTCCCCACATCTTCTCTTGTATAGGTACCTATAATATGTCCCTTATTCATGATGAAAGTAACATCCCACAGTTCCTTTACCATTTCCAACATATGTGTACTGATGAGAACGGTACAGCCCGCATCCCGCAATTCCAAAATCATTTCCTTTAATTCCTTAATCGCAGCAGGATCAAGTCCCACCATGGGCTCATCAAATAAAATCACCTTCGGCTTAATTACCAAAGCGCAAAGAATACTTACCTTCTGCATCATACCCTTGGACAATTCATTTCCCAGCTTATCTGCCTTATCAGCCAGTTCAAATTTTACAAGCAGATTCTCCACTTCTTCATCAGAGATCTGCACGCCATAGGCTCTTTTGATAAATTCAATATGCTCTCTCACCGTCAATGCTTCATACATATTAGGCAACTCAGGCACATAAGCAAACTGCTTTTTCGCTTCTGAAAGTCTGGAATCCAGGCCCTGAATCTTAATTTCTCCCTTATAGCGAAGCAAACCGGCAATACTCTTAATCACAGTGGATTTACCTGCACCGTTCGGTCCAAGGAGTATCCCTACCCTGCCGTCCGGCACACGAAAGCTCACATCATCTGCTGCCAATACTTTTCCATACTTCTTTGTTACATTGATTACTTCTAACATATTTTCCTCTTTCCGCAACGTATCCGCCGTCGCTTGTTTATTTATTTAAACTGCTACATATGCGCCCAATCCGCATAAAACACTGATAACATACAAAATCAAAAGATGCACAGGATAAAATGCATAAAAAAAGTATTTGAGTTTCAATCCGCGCTTGCCGTTATAAAAGGCAATCGGTATAAAAGCAAGGGGCGCCGTAAACTCCCATATAAATGCAATACAGCCTGCCACAATCTGAAAAACCTTATTCTTCCTAAATAAGAATATTGCCATAATACATGCAATACCGCTCCAGCCGTAATCAGATGCTATTACCTCCGCCAAAACCATTGCCGCTACAATCACCGCTGCTGTAAAAATAACCGCCAACAGCTTACTGCCGATTGTGTTCTTACTCCACACATGCTTTTCTATATATTCACATATAATCATGGCCAATAAACCGATTGCCAAAGTGAAAAAGATATTCTGATACGTAAATTCCAAAACCTGATTCCTTAATGCCAAATCAAAGGGAATCTCGGAAAGAACTGCAAACAACAGCATACGAAGCAAATACTTCCACTTATTCCGAGTTCTTGCAAAGCCTTCTACCATCAAGAAAATGAATATAGGGAATGCCACTCTGCCTATGAATCGCAATATGGTGTATACCAGAAACAATCCGCCATATTCTCCCATCCATTTAAGCACTGTCGTTGCATCGGCTGAATTTAATATCTCATAAATTCCCCGCTGGTCCATCATTCGTCCCAGGATTATCGCACCAAAATGATCTATCAGCATGGTAACCAATGCTATAATCTTCAAGGTACTGCCACTAATACCTTTCTTTGAAATGGTTACTCCCTGTACTTCCAACCCATTCATCGTCTTACCTCCTCGATGCCTTGTTGTATTAGTCACTTAATACATTAATATATTACTTTGCTTTTGTCAAGTGTTACCTTAGTACTATATGGCACAAAATTTTACAAAAAAATAGGCTACCCTATTTTGTAGCCTATTCCCCAAACTGCTTTTAATAATTTCGGTTTTCTGGGATCTTCTTCAATTTTTTCCCTGATATGTCTGATATGCACCGGAATGGTATTGCCTGCACCTATAGGCGGCGCCTGCCATATGGATTCATAGATTTCGTTTGTACTGAGCACCTTACCACGCTGTTCCAAAAGTAAACGGAGAATCTTGTATTCAATGGGTGTCAGTTCTACCTCTCTTCCGGACACAGTCACCTTGCGCACCTTATCATTTACCACTAGATCATTGATACAATAAATTCGATTAATATTGTTCTGCATAGCAATTAACTGCCCGTATCGGGTTATCTGTGCCTTTACTCTGGCCATAAGCTCCAATGGATTGACATCCGTAGTCACATAATCATCCGCACCTGCTCCCAGTGCCTGTACCTTTATAGACTCAGGTACCGAATCAGACACAATGATAATAGGACGATTATTTACTTCGCGCAACTTTCTGATAAGCTCCACACCTCTTTCCGGCGGTAACTGCTGCAGGAAAGAGTCAATGATTAAGATATCTCCCTGTTCTTCCTCAAAGGTTTCCAGCAGCAACGCTTCATCAGATATTCTGCAAAAATCTATTTCTTCAGGCATAAATAAATGTGTTAATGCTTCCGTAATATGTGTTTGATTGTTATATACCAATATTTTTTTCCGCATGTCCGGTCTCCTTTCGTATTCCTGTGTCACTTCGACCATCTTATTCGAATGGTCTTGTACCCTAAAGCACATTAGTACGTTTTGCATTGTGCTTCTACATATATATACGAAAAATGTCGCCTTAATGTTGCAGAAAAAACAAATTTATTTTCTTTATTCTATTATGCTTTATTAATCATAATACACTTCCAGCAGAGTCAGCCCTTTTGCCGGCACAAGGAATCCGGCATCCTCCCGTTTGCCGTCCTCTAATAACCGTTTCACACTCTCAGGCTCTCGTTCACCTCTGCCTACCTCAAGCAGTGTTCCCATCAGTATCCTCACCATATGATGCAGGAATCCGTTACCTTCAAAGGTAAACTCCAGCACATTGGACCTACGCTTAATATCTATAACATCAATTCTGCGCACAGTAGATTTTTTGCTCTTCTTTAAAGACGTAAAGGCCTGAAAGTCATGCTCTCCCAATAAATAATCGGCAGCCTGACGCATCCTTCCTTCATCCAATGCTTCCGGATGCTGCAATGCATACCTACGCAAAAACACATCCGGTATATCACTGTTTATCACAAGATATCGATATTTCTTACCCACCGCATGCAATCTGCTGTGAAACCTTGGAGATGCTTCTGTCACCTGTACCACTGCAATATCCTCAGGCAGATACTGATTTATATACATCTGCATCTCTTCCATTGACATGGCACAGTCGGTCTGAAAATTGGCCACCTGTCCTTTGGCATGTACACCCGCGTCCGTCCTGCCGCTTGCCTGCAATTCAATTTCCTCTCCGCACATTTTGGAAAGTAAGGTTTCTAATTTCCCCTGAATGGTATTGTCCGTGCTCTTTTGACGCTGCCATCCCTGATATCTGCCACCTTCATATTGCAACAGCAGTCTAATATTTCTCATGTTCATCCCCTTGTTCCGTTTCCATCATCTTATCCACTTCAACCAAATCGGCAGAATCAATATGTCTGAACCGATTAATACCTGCCACCAGAATCAATATACTGTTCTTGGTAGTATCAAAAACACCCTCTTCGTACATTGTATATACAATCAAACCAATGGGCACTGCAATAATCATACCGAATACACCGCCCAGTTTGAATCCGAGATACAATAAAATCAATGTAGGCATAGGTGCCACACCAATGGAATCACCCACAAACTTAGGCTGAATCAACTGTCTGAGCAGCTGGCCCACACCCCACATAATCAGCAGGCCAATGGCCATCTGATAGTTGCCGCTAAGAATTTTGATAATCGCCCAAGGCACCATCACTGTACCTGTTCCAAAGAAGGGCAGAATATCCAAAAACGCCACTCCCAGCGCTATGAGAAATGCGTAATGAACATCCATAATACTGAATCCCACCAGCAATAGCAGATACATCCAGACTTCTATCTTTAACTGTGCTTTAATATAACCACCTACAGCTTTTTTTACACTTCTGGTAACAATATCAAAACGTTCCACTAAAAGCTTGGGCAAGTGATTTCTGACCCACTTATTGATTTTTTCCTTATCTGCAACAAACAGATAGGATGACAACAACGCCATAATAACACCAATTACAGCCGCCGGAAGCTTTCTGGCAAAATTGCTGACTGCATTCCATGTAGGTGAACTGATTTCTCCTAAAATCTCAGAAATATATACACCTACCTGATCCCCAAGTCCTACAATTGCCTCCTGAATATTTACGGGAAGTCTTTTGTAAATAGCATTATAATTTCTTCCGATTTCCTGAATCTCTGCTTCCAGCCCTGTCCATAGGCTTGGTAATTCATTCATAAAACCGCTGATTTCATCTACCAACTTAGACCCCAGCAAATAAAACAGCAACACTATCAGAGCGATTACCATAATAATCACAAATACGCTACCGGTTTTTCTTTTTAACCGAAATTTCTTTTCTACAAAATGCACCATAGGTCCTGCAATCCATGCAACAATATATCCGGCTACAAAAGGTGCAAACAGTACAAATACCTTAGGTAACAGGAATATAATCGCCAATAAAATCACCAGGGAAATTATTAAGTTCACTACCGCTTTACCATACTTTTGCATATCACTACCCCACCTTTTACAACATAGGCACTATAAGCTTTCCTGCGCCTCTTCCACTTCACCAAATTCTGCTAAAATACCATCCAATATTGCATATATATCATCTCTGCCCTGCTTTGTTTCTGCAGAAAACGGAATAATAATCGTATCTTTTCCTGCTTCTAAACCATTTCTTACCAGACTAACCTGTTTCTGTATCTGGCTACGCTTGATTTTGTCTAATTTTGTAGCAATAATAATGGGCTGATAACCATTCTTTTGTATCCATTTGTACATGATACGGTCATTTTCGGAAGGGGCATGTCTGATGTCCAGCAACAAAAATACTGCCTTTAATTGTACGGACTTATGTAGGTAATTCTCTATCATTTTGCCCCATTTTGCTTTGGTTTCCTCACTGGTCTTGGCATAACCGTATCCCGGTAAATCCACAAAATAGATTTCATCATTAATATTATAAAAATTGATGGTCTGGGTTTTACCCGGCTGACTACTTGTTCTGGCCAATGATTTTCTGTTCATCAGCGCATTAATCAGCGAAGACTTTCCCACATTACTCTTTCCGGCAAAAGCCACCTCAGGGTGAATATTCTCCGGCAACTTACTGGTAATACCACAAACCGTTTCCAGACCTACATTTTTAATAATCATACTTTTTCCTTTCCCATCAGCACCCTAATAAAATAAACCTGAACTCTTACCGCACCGGTGAGAGCGCAGGTTTATTAACACACGGACAACTCACTTAACCGCTCTCCGCATGTGTGCGTTCTTTAACTTACATATAAAATTTTAGGGGCATCCTCTTCTTCCACTGATGCCTTCGTTATAATGCACTCCTCGATGGTATCATCAGAAGGGATCTCATACATGGTATCCATCATAACGTTTTCCATAATGGAACGTAATCCACGGGCACCGGTTTTACGCTCAAATGCCTTATCTGCAATAGCCTCAATTGCTTCCTCTTCAAAGGACAATTTCACATCATCCATCTCAAACAGCTTCTGGTACTGCTTGATAAGCGCATTCTTCGGCTCCTTTAGGATGCGAACCAGTGCATCCCTGTCCAAACCTTCTAAGGATACACAAATCGGCACACGTCCTACAAATTCTGGAATTAAACCGAACTTTATCAAATCCTGCGTTGTAACCTCTTTTAATAAATTCCCCAGTTGCTTTGCATTCTTGGTCGTTACCTCAGTATTGAAACCGATTGCCTTTTTATCCAGTCGGGTCTCAATAATTTTCTCCAGACCATCAAAAGCACCACCGCAAATAAAAAGAATGTTGGAGGTATCAATCTGTATAAGTTCCTGATGAGGATGCTTTCTGCCGCCCTGGGGAGGCACACTTGCAACAGTCCCTTCTACAATCTTCAGAAGTGCCTGCTGTACACCTTCACCGGATACATCTCTGGTGATAGATACATTTTCACTCTTTTTGGTAATCTTATCAATCTCATCGATATAAACAATCCCGTACTGAGCTCTTTCCACATCGTAATCAGCTGCCTGAATTAATTTCAGCAGAATATTCTCCACATCTTCACCTACATATCCGGCTTCCGTAAGAGTGGTTGCATCTGCAATGGCAAATGGCACATTAATAATTTTAGCAAGGGTCTGCGCTAAATATGTCTTGCCGGAACCGGTAGGTCCCACCATAATGATATTACTCTTTTGCAGTTCCACATCTCCCAACTCCTTGGAAGACATTACACGCTTGTAATGATTGTAAACAGCTACGGATAATACCTTCTTTGCCTCATCCTGTCCGATTACATATTCATCCAAAAAGCTTTTTATCTCCTTGGGTTTCAAAAGATTAATCTCTAAGTCAGAGCTTTCTGTTACATCATCTTTTTCAAATTCTTCTTCTAAAATATCTGCGCAGATATCTACACACTGGTCACAGATATATACTCCGCCGGGTCCTGCCAGAATTTTGCGGACCTGACGTTCCGATTTATTACAAAATGAGCATTTAATCTCATTTCCGGAATTTTTGCCTGTCATCTTTTCTTACTCCTATAAATTTGACTCTATGCGCGGCTCCGATAAGCAACGCTTCTAAATCTTTTAGATTGCACTGTGGGAAGCAATTACCCTGTCAACCAAACCATATGCACAAGCTTCCTCGGCACTCTTCCAATTATCACGCTCTGTATCTGCACAGATCGTGTCATAATCCTGTCCGGTATTCTCAGCCAGCATACGATTCAGCTTCTCTCTTGTCTTTAAAATGTGCTTCGCCGCAATTTCAATCTCTGTAGCCTGTCCTTTAGTGCCGCCTAAAGGCTGATGAATCATAATCTCAGCATTGGGAAGTGCATATCTCTTACCCTTTGCACCACCTGCCAGCAGGAATGCACCCATACTTGCTGCCATACCGATACATACGGTGGAAACATCACATTTAATATAATTCATGGTATCGTAAATTGCCATACCGGCTGTCACACTGCCACCGGGGCTGTTAATATACAGATGAATATCCTTCTCAGGATCTTCTGCCTCTAAAAACAACAACTGAGCTACTACCAGACTGGCAGTTACTTCGTTAACTTCCTCACCCAGAAAAATAATTCTGTCTTTTAATAATCTTGAATAAATATCATAGGATCTTTCACCCTTACTGGTTTGTTCTATAACTACAGGTACTAAACTCATTCCTATTACCTTCCCTTCCAAAATAATTCTCTATAATAATATATCCCAGATGTTTCCTTTTTTCAATGAAAAATCTTGATTTTATAAATTCTTAATCCATGGATTATGAATGATAAATAAATGCTTCTTCTAAAAGAAATAGTTGTACTTAAATTTTCACTTAAGTACAACTATCATTCTCTCACTTAATCTGACTTACTGCTCATGAAACGGTCAGGATTTATTCTTCCTCTTTTGCCGCCTCTTCAGTTTCAGCCTTCTTAGCCTTGGTGGTCTTCTTTGCTGCAGGCTTGCTTTCCTTTGCAGCATCAACTACCATATCAACTGCCTTCTTGATAGCGATATCCAGCATTACGTTCTTCTTGCCGCTTTCGCCCAGAATTTCTTTTACTTTATCAGCATCCATCTGGTACGCTTCACCCATGGACTTGCATTCTGCTTCGAATTCTTCCTCAGTTGCTTCAATCTTCTCAGCTGCTACAACTGCTTCCATAACCAGTCTGGACTGAATTCTTCTCATAGCGGAAGGCTTAAGCTGCTCCATCATGGTTGCGGGAGTTAAACCGGTGAACTGCATATACTGCTCAACGGATAAGCCCTGGGACTGAATTCTCTGTGCAAAATCTTCAATCATCTGTCTCTGCTGTGTCTCTACCATTGCTTCAGGAATATCCATCTTAGCATCAGCAATGATTGCATCTACTACTGCATCTTCCTTAGCGTTTCTTGCATCAACAGCCTTCTTATCAGCTAATTTCTTCTTAACGTCTTCCTTGTACTCAACTAAGGTATCGAATTCGGAAACCTCTGCTGCGAACTCGTCATCCAACTCAGGAAGCTGCTTTTCCTTGATTTCCTTTACGGTACACTTGAATACTGCAGGCTTACCTGCTAATTCTTCTGCCTGATACTCTTCAGGGAAAGTAACGTTTACATCAGTTTCCTTGCCGATTTCAGCACCGATTAATGCCTCTTCAAAACCGGGGATAAATGCACCGGAACCGATGGTCAGAGGATAATTCTCACCCTTACCGCCTTCGAATGCCACACCATCTACAAATCCTTCGAAATCAATAACAGTCATATCGCCATCCTTAACTGCTCTGTCTTCAACAGTGATGGTTCTTGCATTCTTCTCTCTATCCTGCTCAACTGCTGCATCTACTTCTGCATCAGTTACTTCTGCATCAAACTTATCAACCTTTACACCCATATACTTGCCAAGAGTTACTTCAGGCTTCAGTGCAACGGTAGCAGTAAATACAAAAGGCTTACCTGCTTCTAAAGTTACAACATCAATCTTAGGAGAAGAAACGATTTCTTCCTCGCACTCTTCTACAGCTTTCTCATATGCTTCAGGGATAACTGCATTTGCTGCATCCTCAAAGAATACTTCCTTGCCATACATCTGCTCAATCATCTTACGGGGTGCTTTACCCTTACGGAAACCGGGAAGGCTGATTTTACCCTTCTGCTTCTGGTATGCAGCCTCAACTGCCTTTTCAAAATCCTCTGCTGCTACTTCAATAGTCAGCTTCGCCATATTGTTTTCTAATTTTTCCAACTGTAAACTCATTGTTACATTTCCTCCTTAAAATACCTGTGCCGAATCTATAATACATGTCCTCAGAAAATACGGACATAGTCACAGTCATTTTAGGATTATAGCATAGCCCGGCCCAAAATACAAATGTTTTCATCAAAAAAAGCTTTAAAAAGAACTAAAAAAAGATAAAAACAAGAAAAACTTACCATAATATTTCTAAAATGCCTGCTAATACTAATATCAGATAAGCGAAACAAATATTTTTGTCTCTCTTATCTTTAGCAATAAATTTCGTAAAAAACAGAAAAATTATGGAGGTTTGCAAAAATGGCAAGTAGAAATTCTAACAGACATGAAGTTCCTGAAGCTAAGGCTGCTATGGATCGTTTTAAAACTGAAGTTGCTTCTGAATTAGGCGTTAACCTGAAAGAAGGTTACAATGGTGACTTAACCAGCCGTGAAGCAGGTTCTATCGGTGGCGAAATGGTTCGTCGTATGATCAGAAGACAGGAAGAGTCTATGAAGTAATTTACGGAAGACATTTTCTTTCGTAATATGAATGAAGCGGCTAAGTCATAAGACTTAGCCGCTTTTACTAATGTCATGTAGCCAATATTATTCACCCATTGCAGCCTTGTAATCAGCCTGGAATTTCTCAATACCCACATCTGTCAGCAGGTGCTTCGTCATCTGCTCAATAACATTATAAGGAACGGTTGCAAAGTGCGCTCCTGCCAAAGCACAATCCGTTACGTGCATAGGATTACGCACACTGGCCGCAATAATTTTGGTTTCAATATCTTTTGCAGCCGCAAAAATATCGGAAATCTCACGAACCAAATCTACACCTCTATGGCTGATATCATCCAGACGTCCCAAAAAAGGAGATACATATGTTGCACCTGCACGGGCTGCCAACAACGCCTGATTCGCAGAGAAAATTAACGTAACATTCGTCTTGATACCCTCTGATGCCAGCACCTTACATGCTTTTAGTCCTTCTATTGTCATAGGTATTTTTACTACCATATTAGGATGGATAGCCGCAATCTCTCTTCCCTCTTTAATCATTCCTTCTGCATCTACAGTAGTTGCCTTAACTTCTCCACTAATGGGTCCATCAACAATATCTGCAATTTCTCTGATAACTTCTTCAAAATCTCTGCCTTCCTTGGCAATCAAAGACGGATTCGTGGTAACACCACAGATAACTCCCATATCGTTGGCTTTCTTAATATCTTCTACTTTTGCAGTATCAATAAAAAAACGCATATTTTTCTCCTCATTTCTTAAAAATTTTATTGTTGTAATCACTTGAACCTTTCACCAGTGTTTACACCTAACTGTCAAAATACAAGGGGTTCCGCTTCAACACTTTGAACCTCTGTTCAGACGTATCGGCATCCTGCTGCGTAAACTGTACAATGAACTGTTCTTCCGGACAAGGTTTCCCATAATAGTAACCTTGAATATAATCCGGACTGATTGAGGTGATTCTCTCCAACTCATCCTTTGACTCAATGCCTTCCACACAGAACTTTATCTCTACACTATGACTCATATTAATCATATGCTGCAACAGGCGGAATTCATTTTCATTCTTTAATGCCTTCATTGTCAGACTTCTGTCTATCTTGATGGTATTGGGACCGATTTCATACAAATAACTGAAATTAGAATAACCTGTACCAAAATCATCCAATGCAAGCATAACTCCATGATTTCGCAATCCTTCTCTGAACCTCATAAAGGCCGCATTCATTTCGAAGGACCCGCTTTCGGTTAACTCAATAATTACACTACCCGGGCGAAGTCCATGCTCTCTGATGCCGGATACAATATCCTTCAACACATCACTTCGCATTACCTGTATGTATGACAGATTAATGGAAATACGGAAACTTGGTATAATCTTCTGTATCCTGTTGCAAAATCCCATGGCCTGTGACAATATCCATTTACCTACAGGAACAATCAAACCACTTTCTTCCAAAAGCGGAATAAACTCTGCAGGCGATATCATCCCCCGTTCCCGGGTCTTGAATCGTAAGAGTGCTTCTGCTCCGGTCAAAACGTTGTCTGTAATGTCAACAATCGGCTGATAATACACTTCAAATCCTGCATAATCATTTACGATTGCCCGTCTCATTACCTGTATCAGATCCTTGCGTTTCTGAAACGCCTGATAATCGTCATCATTATAAATATAATACTGATTCCTACCCGCGTCCTTAGCACTGTTAAGTGCAAATTCAGAAAGCATCATTACATTTTTATAGTAATCATTCTTAACATCTTTAAAATCCAATATACCACCGGAAATTGTAAAGAAGACTTCGTACCCTGTTTGTTCAATAAACTTGTTTATCTTAATGCGAATCTGCTCATACAAAAGCTTGGCTTCGCCGATATCCCGGCCTTTCATATCCAAAATAGCAAATTCATCTGCCACCACACGAAACAGTTTTTGATCAGGGAGTATTACCTGGCTGATACATTCTGCAGTCTTTCGCAGAACCATGTTGCCGTAATCAATACCTTTTTCTTCATTAATCTCTTTAAATTTATCAATTCCCAAACGAAGCATAAAGCCTTCAGGCTCTTTATTGATTCCCGCCTGCAGTTCCTGTTTTAAACTGAAGTCACCCAAAAGACCACTGATATTGTCTGCTTTTTGCTGCATACCGGTTTCATTCACACAACCGACCAAATAAGTAAAGGTACCATTCTCATCTCTGATGACAATACCACGGCAATTAATCCACTGGGGATTTCCTTTACGGTCCAGCCATCTGTAATGCATATCATGATAATCCTTGCCCTTGGCCAATTCATCAAAATCCTGCATCAGCAAGACAAAATCCTCCGGAACGATTATTCCCTCCAATGTCTTGACGACATCAGAAAACTCAGCCCCCGGAAGCGGAAATCGCTCAAGCACTCCTTCGGAAATCTGATAATGGTCTCCCTGCACATCATAAACAAATAAATAGTCATCCATACAGGGATTCAATAACTCTATGAACTTCTTGTAATGCTCCCGCATATGTGTCGTATTCTCAGTCATAACATTCCTCGCACACTTAAAAAAGCTCACTTCATCTCTGGGTATATCCTGCAAATTTGTATGTAAATATTTTACCACAAATACGCATTACACACAACCAAAAAAGCTCTTTTTCTCCAATTTTCATTGTGATTTTTGCTATTTTAAGAATATTTTTGCACATTTTTTTATGCACTTTAACCTATTATCACGCACCACTCGTAGTACTTTAGAACTATTTCCTTGTTTTTATGGAATAAATATCCTGAAGCAACATTCTCATTCCTATCGGTCGCCCCTCTTTTTTCATATTACAACATCTTTTAACTATTCCTTTTACTTTATATACAAGTATATATTCCTGCAATTTTTTTGGTGTACACTTCTTCAAAAGTTCCCCCATAACTTTGCCCCAGGCAAATATATCACTGCATTCCGCTACATACTGTGGTGCAGCCATCTGTTCCGGTGCCGCATACCCCGGTGTTCCGGCACGGCTCCTGCTTACATGCTCCAGCAAACAGGCACATCCCAAATCCACCAGTTTTAACCTTCCATCTTTTCGAATAATTATATTTTCAGGCTTTAAATCCCGATAAATAATCGTTCCGTTCATATCATGCAAAGCACAAAGCACCTCTGCAAGCTCCCTGCCCCATGAAAGTATTTGTAGCACGTGTATGGATGCCTCATTTCTCAAATATTGTGCCAAGCTTTCTCCCTCCACATACTCCATAAGCAGAAATGCCCCTGCATCATATTCCTTCAGTCCTATATATGCCGGTACTCCGGGATGACGCAGCATCTTCAGCAATTCTCCTTCCCTTTTCAAATGCACTACATTCCTGCTTATCTTACATGCCACACGTATATCATTATGTTCCACCAATACTACCTTGGCCTGGGTTCCTTCTCCCAATTCTCCCTGCATCTGATAACCATTCGCTTCCAGTATGCTTTTGCACCCCTCCAACTGCTTTTCCTCCATATTATACCTCCATCCGGGTCAGGTACCCCATGCTTTCCCCTGTAAACTGCCCAAGCTCCCGCACCCTTTTAGATACCCACGCTCCATTTTCTGCATTACCCTTGCCAAGACAGGCCTCCAATGTCTCCGGTCCAAGATCTAGATCAGCATTCTCTGAAAGAAAAAGCAAACCCACCCGATCCTCCATCTCTAAGACCTTTAACTGTTCCTTTGCCATATCTCCCTTACAAAGGAGCCTGGCATGTCCCCTGCCAAACAATTTATTTATTTGATAAATGTACACCTTACCCAAGGCAAAAACTACACCACTTCCTCCGATCCAAACGCCTCCGGCCCAATACCTTTCTTCTTTCTTCGCACTTCCCCCCAGTTCTTTCCAAATACTTCGTATCTCTTCTTCCAATCCCACAGATAATCGCTCAAAATCCGCTTTCCCGCTGTTCTGCATGCGACCTCTCACCCATTCCTGTAAACGCCTCACCACATACCGGCATAAACTTTCCTTTTCCTCACCGTCCCTGCTCCAACAACCACTGCAAATACATATAAATGCTGCATATTCCAACCCTTCCAAATTTCTGTACTTTTCGAAAATCACACAATCCTCTTTTTTACCACAATATACTGCACCTAAATACTCCATTCTGATTCTCCTCCCGATTTATGTCTATCCTATTATTTTTATTACTACAAAATTGCACGCAAACAAAAGCCGCTCTCTATCGGCTTCTCTCCTATCCATTATGCAAATCAGACATTAAACGGGAAAATTTGTTTTAAGGTGAGGACCGGCATATGCCAATCCTCACACTAAGATATGTTAGCTGAAAAAGATATTTGAAATATCATTAAACAAAACAAGCACCATCAAAATCATGAAAAACACCAGACCAATAAAGTGTACCATACCTTCCTTCTCCGGAGGAATGGGCTTTCCGCGCACAACCTCCAGTAGTAAGAACACCAGTCTGCCACCGTCCAGTGCCGGCAGTGGAAGCAAATTAAACACTCCCAGATTAATGGTCAAAAGCAAGGTAATATTCAACATATTCACCAGCACATTCTGCCAACCATACTCTTTGGTATTTTCGTATGTCTCATCCACCAGATTTACGATACCCACAGGGCCTGCCACATCTTTACGGTCCACCTGTCCCTGTACCAGCATCAACAGACTCTTATAGGTCGCTTTGAAACAGTATCGCATCTCATACCAAGCGTGTTTTACATACTCGAAGCCTTCCGGATTCGCAAAATCCGAATTGGTAATTCCCAGCATATATCTGCCATATTCTTCATCATACTGAGGAACGAGCTGCGTTTCATAGAACTGGCCGTCTCTCTCATAACCAATCAGCATACTTCCCTCTCTGAACAACTGCATGTGCATGCTGATTTCCTGATAAAGATATACCTTCTCTCCATTCATGGATACAATGCGGTCACCGTCCTGCATTCCGGCCTGGGCTGCAGCACCGCCTGCAGTCACTTCTGTGGCGATGGGCTCCCGAATCAGAATCATATTCACCATGATAAGCGCAATAATGAATCCAATGATAAAGTTAAATAGAGGTCCGGCAAAAACCGTAGATATTCTGCTCCACACATTTGCCTTGTAAAATGCACCTTCCGTTTCTTCTCCGTCAGCTGCCTTTACACCATCTTCACCTTCAAACATACAGGCGCCGCCAATGGGCAAAAGTTTGATGGAGTACTTGGTATCCTTTCCCTGAATGCTGCAAATATTGGGACCCATGCCTATAGAAAATTCAACCACACGAATACCATTTACCTTAGCCACAATAAAATGACCAAATTCATGAGATATAACTATTACACCAAAAATTAATATAAAAAATATAAAAGTTGCCATCTTCTACCTTACTGAATCCTTCCTGCTATATATTCATATACCTGCTGTTCGGTAGATAATATCTGTTCCACATCCGGATTAGCGATGGCTTTATGCTGCTGCATTGCTTCCGCTATAAGCTCCGTTATCTGCAGATAAGATATCTTTTGTTCTAAGAAAAGACTAACTGCCTTTTCATTTGCCGCATTATAGACCGTGGGCATACTTCCGCCGCATCTTGCCGCATCATACGCCAGTGCCAATCCGGGAAAATTCTCTGTATCCGGTTTTTCAAAAGTCATCTGTCCCAGCTCATAAAAGTCCACTCTTTTTCCTTCAAGAGGTACTCTGTCGGGATAAAATAACGCATATTGAATGGGCAGTTTCATATCAGGCATTCCAAGCTGGGCCATAATAGCACCATCCACATATTCTACCATGGAGTGAATGATACTCTGAGGGTGCACCACTACCTGTACCTGATCCAGTTCTACATCAAAGAGCCACTTTGCCTCCATTACTTCCAATCCTTTATTTACTAAAGTAGAAGAATCTATGGTAATCTTGCGTCCCATTGCCCAATTAGGATGCTTCAACGCATCCTCTACGCGCATATTTGACAATTCTGCCCTGGTTTTGCCCCTAAAAGGACCACCGGAAGCCGTAAGTAATATTTTGGATACTCTTTTTCTCGGTTCGCCGTTCATAGACTGGAATATAGCGCTGTGTTCGCTATCCACAGGCAATATAGATACCCCATACTTACGTGCCAGAGGCATAATGATATGTCCTGCAGTCACCAGGGTCTCCTTATTTGCCAGGGCAATATCCTTGCCTGCTTCAATTGCTGCAATCGTAGGTCTGATACCAATCATCCCCACAATAGCAGTAACAAGCACACTTGCCTGCTCCATAACAGCAATCTCTAAAAGTCCCTCCATACCTGCCACGATTTTTACAGATACATCCTGTACTCTCTGCCTTAAATCTGCTGCCGCTTCCTCTGTCCACATTCCTGCAATCAGAGGCTTAAATTCACGAACCTGCTGTTCCATCAGTTCTACACTGCTACCCGCCGCCAAAGCAACCACTTTCAGCTCCGGGTTATTTCTTACAATGTCCAGAGTCTGTGTTCCTATGGAACCTGTTGACCCCAGTACTGCTATATTTTTCATAGTTGTTTCATACCTTTCTTATATCTGCAGCAATAATGCGCAAAGAAAATATATCATAGGAGCAGTAACAATCATACTGTCAAACCGGTCCATGATACCCCCATGTCCGGGTATCAGTTTGCCATAATCCTTAATCGCATTTTGTCTTTTAATGGCAGAAGCAGCCAAATCTCCCACCATACTCATAACAGCACCTACACCACAGACAAATGCCATAATCCCTATAATATTCTGCTGCGGATATACTCCTTTTGCAAACAAAAAATAACCATAAATACCACCGATCAGTGCCGCCCCAAGCATGCCGCCAATGCAGCCCTCCAAAGATTTCTTCGGACTAAGTACAGGGAATATCTTATGTTTTCCTATCAGCATCCCCACTGCATACGCACAGGTATCACAGCCCCATGCACTAATGAGAATTAACCATACTACATATATTCCCAGAAACTCTCTGGTCATATACACAAAGGACAACATTACAGGCGCATACATAAACGCAAAAAAGGCAGACACAATCTGCTGGGCATTATACTTTGGAAATGTAAGTACATATCCAAACAAAAGCGCCATAAAGGTAAATACAATCCCCATAAGCAGATGCTGTACATCTCCTGAAAAAGCCACAAAAATGTAGTAAACTACCACTCCCAGCATTCCCAATACTTCCGGAAGATTTAGACTTTTCTCTTTTGTGTTTACCTTTAGTGCAACTGTCATTTCCTTATATGCAATCAATGATATCAGCAGTAACACACCTGATAAGAGTCCGCCGCCGCACCACATTGCACCGATTGCTATTATAAGCAAAATAATACCACTAAATAATCTGGTCCAAAACACTTAAGACTCCTCCTTCAAACCGCCGTATCTTCTGTCTCTATGATTATATGCCTCCACGGCTTTTATCAATTCTTCCCTAGAAAAATCCGGCCAGGGAACAGGTGTGAAATAAAACTCCGTATAGGCCAGCTGCCATAACAGGAAGTTGGAAATGCGCTGTTCATTACATGTCCGAATCAGCAAATCAGGCTCAGGAATACCTGCAGTATCCAGGCTTGCACTAATCAACTCCTCTGTAATCTCCTCAGCTTTTAATCCGCCCTGCTCTACCTTCGCCGTAAGCCTCTTTACAGCACGCAAAATCTCATCCCTGCCACCATAATTAATGGCTATCTGAAAATGTAAACCATCATTATCTTTAGTTGCTTCCTCCAGTTCTGCAATACGGCTTCTGATATCCTCATCCAAACGTGACTTATCTCCCAACACACGTACACACATACGATTCTTTTCCGCGGTCTTCAAACAAGTCTTCATATAGTTGCGCAGCAGCTTCATAAGTGCATCCACCTCATCCTGTGGACGATTCCAGTTCTCTGTGGAAAATGCATACACTGTCAGGTACTGAATTCCCATCTTGTAAGCTTCCTCACATATTACCTCCACTGTTTTCGCGCCCTGCACATGTCCGTAATTACGGGGCATGCCCTTGGCCTTGGCCCATCTTCCGTTGCCATCCAGTATTATCGCCACATGCTGCGGCATCTTTAATTCCTCACTCATTCAGCCATCCTACCTTCATCATACTAATAGCAGAAAAGAGCGGAAAAAATTGCACCTTCCCGCTCCTGTTATCTGTTTTCAATTAGCTGTTATACCTTCGTAATTATATACGCTTATACAGTCATAATCTCTTTGGACTTCGCTTCCATCAAAGCATCAATATCCTTCACATACTTGTCAGTCAGCTTCTGCAGCTGCTCTTCTAGACTCTTGATTTCATCTTCAGATACTTCTGTCTTAGCCAATTTCTTGAAAGCATCATTACCATCTCTTCTGATATTACGGATAGCCACCTTACCATCTTCTGCTTTCTTCTTTACTTCCTTAACCAGGTCCTTTCTTCTCTCCTCAGTCAGTTCAGGGAACACCAGACGGATAACGCTACCGTCGTTGGAAGGATTCAGTCCCAAATCAGAGGTGAGAATTGCCTTTTCAATTTCACGTATCAAAGACTTCTCCCAAGGTGCAATCTGAATAATACGTGCCTCGGGAACAGTAATATTACCAACCTGCTGAATGGGAGTAGGGGTACCGTAGTAATCCACTCTTAACTTATCCAATACATGGGGATTTGCACGTCCCGCACGAATGGTTGCATAATCTGCCTCCAAAAAATCAATTGCCTTCTTCATCTTATCATCATACTGCTGTAATCTTGCGTCCATATATCCTCCTATCCAGCTCTTAGGGCTGTGCTTTATTTAACATTAGAATAGCTCATCATGAGCACATCCGTTTTATCATACTTATACGGTTACCTTGGTACCTTTGAATTCACCTTTTACTGCATTTACTATACTGTTTTCTTCATTCAGACCAAACACCCACATGGGCATCTTATTATCCCTTGCCAGTATGGAAGCTGTCATATCCACTACCTGTAAATTCTGTGCCACCACATCATCAATGGTAATCTCATCATATTTCTTCGCTGCGGGATTCTTAGCAGGATCACTGTCATATACGCCATCAATTGCCTTTGCTAACAGAATAACCTCTGCTTCTACTTCTACTGCACGCAGCACCACGCCGGTATCCGTGGAGAAGTAAGGATGTCCCGTACCGCCTGCGAAAAATACAACCATACCTTTTTCAAAGTACTTATTCGCTCTGTCCTTGGAAAACAGCTTGGTAAATGAGCCACATTCAAAGGGCGTTAATATATTCGTCTGCATACCCACACTACGGAATATTTCAGACACATAGATACAATTCATAATTGTAGCCAGCATACCAATCTGATCCGCCTTTGTACGGTCAATATTTTCGCTGGAACGTCCGCGCCAGAAATTGCCACCTCCGATAACGATGCCGACCTGAATACCGTCATCTACGAGAGCCTTTACCTGAAGCGCCACACCGCGTACTGTTTCTTCATCAAAACCGGTCTTTTTATCACCGGCAAGCGCCTCACCGCTTAATTTTAACATAATTCTTTTCATTCTTTATTTGTGTCCCTTCTTATTTTCCACTTTATAGTCATCAAAGAAAGAAGTAGGGCTGACATCTGCATAGCACTGTGAGCACATACCTTCAATTACCGCCCCATTGTTAATCTGTACGGACTTACTTCTGATGTTACCCATAACAATTGCGGATGCATCCAAAACAACAGGCCCCTTTACATCAATATCACCTTTTACTGCACCTGCGATTGCCGCACTGGTGGCAGAAATATTACCGATGATAACAGAGCTTGCACCAATTTTAACAGCGCCATCACTGACAATCTCACCATTAATCTTCGCCCCGTCTGCATAAATCTCAGCAGCTTTGGAATTACCGTTTACATAGCCGGTAATATTCAATTTGCCAAGTGCATCAATATTACCGTTTACGGCACCGATTACCTCAATGGAACCTTCAGTAGTCAAATCACCGGTTACAGTCATCCCCTGGGTAATAACGGAAGTTTCATCACTTGCAACCCTGGTTGTATAATTGTCCATCGTCTTTTCTACTCCTTTTGTATCTTCTTTTACCACCTGTTCCGGTTCTGCCACTACAGCTATCTCCTTTTCAGGCTCTTCATCCTCTCCCTGCGTACTTTCTTCCGATTCTGCATCGTCTGATTCCGTATCTGCAATATCTTCCTGCACAGATTCTGTCTCCCCTTCATCTGTGGACAACTCTTCACTTTCCGCGGATAAATCAATATTGTTTAACATCTCTTCCAAAGAAATCTCTGCTTCCAATTCCTCCGGCTCCTGCTGCACCAAAGTATCTTCCGGCATCAGCTCATTTACCGCCTGAGACAAATCTTCCTTTAAATCTGAGAAAAAACCCATCTTACTTATACCTCCATTCACTCATTGGTACTTATCTGTATATGTTGAACCGGCTCCGTATCCTCTGTGATAGGTAATATTACCGTATCGGGGACAGCCAAAATGTTCTCAATAATCTGTGGTAAAGCCTCTACTGTAGCTGCCTTGTCCTGTGCATCGTGCAATAATATAATTGACACCTTCCGGTCAGCAATCTGAGAAATACTGTTCTGCACAATCGTCGCCGCATCAGGCGTAATCTGACTGGCATCTCCGGACGAAATATTCCAATCGTAATACTGAATATCTCTGGATTGTAAATACGCCCCAAACTCTCTGATGTTTATATCGGTGATTTTGTTGGAGCTTCCCCCCGGAAAACGGTATATATTGCTCTCCACACCGGTAACCGACAGGATATGATTCCGTATCCTGTCCAAATCAGCAGCAAATGCATCCACAGACTCGTATATCTCTGTGTACTGATGACTGTAAGAATGTATTCCGATGGAATGCCCTTCTTCTACAATCCGCTTCAGCATCTGCTCATTGTATTCCCCTTCCTTGCCAACCACAAAAAAGGTTGCCTTTACTTCATAGGCTTTCAATATATCTAAAATATCCTTCGTAAAAACACTCGGTCCGTCATCAAAAGTGATATATACTTTGTGGGCTGCCTCATCTGATTTTTTATCCGGAGCAGTATCTTCCACCTTCTCCTGCACCATCCCCTGCTGCGGAGCTGCTTCAACCACATCCTGCACCTCTTTCGTCGCTATAACCGACTGCCAGGATGCTTCCATTTCATTCAGCCGTTGTTCTAACAGCTCCTTGGCCTCAAAAAGACTGTTAAACTCACTATGTAGGCCATATAACTGAACACTTAAAACGGCACATACAACCCACGGCACCAGCACCAAAATCAGCAATATCACTATAATATAACGCTTTAACCGTTGCACTCTCTTGCGTCTTACAGCGACCTGCTTCGCTTCCTCTGACATATCCACACTACCAATCTATTCTGAAATTTCACAGATATAAAGAGTATACCATATTCATGATTTTTGTAAAAGACTCAAAATAAAAATAATACGATCTCATTCCTTTTCATTTTGTAATTTGGTAAACATTTCATCGGCAAAAAAATCCTGCAAGGTAATCTCCAATCCTTTGCATATCATGGCAATCGTAGTCACTCCCGTATTTTTACTGGCACCGTAGATAACATTTTTCAACGTAGACGGTGCTAATCCTGACTGATTCGCCAACTGATGAATCGATATCCCCTCCTGCCTGCACAGTTTTTCAATCCTTTTCACCACTGCTTTTTGCATCTTTTCATCGTTCCTCATTTAAATTCCCCTTTCGTGTGTAAATCCATTTACTCTTCTATAATACACTTTTTTCAAAAAAAATTAAGACCATATATAGTCTTTTTTTATTTCTTGCAACTTTTTTTCTGTAACCGATATATTTTATCGGTTTTACATTAAAACTTGCATCAATTTCCAAGTTGTACTATAATAAAATAGTTTTTGAATCAGTTCAAAATCCAATACCATAAATATGCTATGTAATTCAATAAAGAAAGGACCGCAGTGCGTGTATCCACACGAAGCGGTATAAGGCAATTTATATGAGTTTCAATTTTTTAAAGAAATTACCCACTCCCGATGAAATTTGTGCCGAGTATCCTCTTCCTGCAGATCTTGCAACTCTGAAAGTGCAGAGAGATGCCGAAATTCGCGACGTATTTACCGGAAAAAGCGACAAGTTCATCGTGGTAATCGGCCCCTGTTCGGCAGACAATGAAGATTCTGTATGTGATTATGTAAATCGTCTGGCTAAGGTAAACGAAGAAGTAAAGGACAAGCTGATTCTGATTCCCAGAATCTACACCAACAAACCCCGTACTACCGGTTCCGGTTACAAGGGTATCGTGCACCAGCCCGACCCTGAGAAAAAGCCCGACTTCCTTGCCGGACTTATTGCAATGCGTAAGATGCATATCCGCGCCATTTCGGAAACCGGCCTTTCTGCTGCAGATGAAATGCTTTATCCTGAAAACTGGGGATATGTATCAGATATTCTCTCCTATGTGGCAATCGGTGCACGAAGCGTAGAGGACCAGCAGCATCGTCTGACCGTCAGTGGTTTTGATGTGCCTGCCGGAATGAAGAACCCTACCAGTGGAGATTTCTCCGTAATGATGAATTCCGTATATGCAGCACAGCACCCTCACTCTTTTACATACAGAGGCTGGGAAGTTAAGACCACCGGTAACGAATTGGCTCATACCGTACTGCGCGGTGCAACCAACAAGCACGGTAACAATATTCCCAACTATCATTATGAGGATCTGGCACGCCTGATGGAAATGTATCAATCCATGGATTTGGTAAATCCTGCTTGTGTAATCGATGCAAACCATTCCAATTCCAACAAGCAGTTTAAGCAGCAGATTCGTATTACCAAGGAAGTACTGCACAGCCGTAAGCTGAACTCCGACATCCACCAGTTGGTGAAGGGTATGATGATTGAAAGTTATATTGAGGAAGGTTGCCAGAAGGTTGGCGGCGGCGTATATGGCAAGTCCATTACTGACCCCTGCCTGGGCTGGAATGATACCGAAGCACTGATTCGTTATATTGCAGATCATTGCTAATGAATATAAAAAAGGCCATTGACAAGCGCAATTTTCTATTGTTTAAAAAGAACCTGTCTATAAGTGTTACACACCTACAGACAGGTTCTTTTTAAATTTTGTTTTCATCGCACAAAATCTAATCTGATGAATTTCTTTCCATTTGGCAATAACTGCTCTTTCGCTTTCCTAAGTCGATAGTCAGCCTTACTCATACACTCCACCAAATTACATTCTTCCATTTGATGATGCACTTCCTCCAAGCAATCAAATGCATGTATATAGGGCGAGTCTGATACAAAAGAATCACCTGTATTTATTTGTATCACGCAAGATACATACAACGGTTTTACCAATTTAATAATCTTCCGGAAGCATTCATAACCAATATATTCAACTAAAAGATTTGCCACAAGCAAATCACAACATGGTAGCTGTAGGTTATCCTCTAACAAATCAACACATATCGTTTCCAGTATATCACCTAATTCATCGTATCGCCTTTTGCATTCAAGCAGGAAATTAGGATTAACATCAATTCCATATACTTTCCTGATTTTTTCTTTATTGATATGTTCAAGTCCATTTCCGCCTGCGATTCCAAGAATCATGATTGTATCAATATCATATTCTTCAAACTGTTCCCGCATCATTTCATTCAAGATTTGGAGCTGATAAACACTATCTAAACTCATATGATTTTCATAATCACTTAAATCTATTTCTTTCCATGGGTTACTCATATGTACCTCGTCAAATTTATATTGTTCGAACTGCATCATGCAGACAACCTTGCAATGAGTTGTCCGGTTATTGCGGCATGCACCATCTCTTTACAACAGACCATACTTTGCAGCATAAGTAAGTATGCCACAGACCGTTTTGCCGTCCTGGATTTTAGACTCCAGAATCATTTGCTTCAATTCCTGCAAGGAATAAGCCTCCACATCGATGCTCTCTTCTTCATCCAGATGCTGCTTCCCAGGTTTTAAATCTGTTACCAGATACATCTCAATGCGTTCATTGGTAAAGGCTACCGTGGTCTGAAGGGTATGCAGATGCTCGATTTTACCGCCCACATAGCCGGTTTCCTCCTGCAGTTCCCGCAGCGCCGCCTCCATAGGTGGCTCCTCCGGATATTCCAATGCTCCTGCAGGTATTTCCAAGGTTTCCCGGTCCAGTGCGTTTCTGTATTGACGCACCATAAGCAGTTTACCATCCTCACGTACCGCCACCACTGCCACCGCACCGTTATGCTTTATAAAATCCCATGTGGATGTCCTGCCGTCGGGCAGCTGCATGGTGTCATGATAATATTCTATAATAGAGCCCTTTACTACCAGTTCTCTGTTGATTCTCTGTATATGTTCCATATCCATCTCCCATAATTTCTCTAAAAATCATGCCTGTCCGTAAATATAAAATCCTCTTCTAACTCAATATACAAGAAGATGCCTCCGGCCAATGGTCCGAAAGACATCCTCTCTTTATATTTATTGATTTAATAACTTTTCAACACTTACCAGTTTCACGCACAGTACGAATAAATCGGTTGCCTGCGCCATCTCTTCAGGTGAAGGGAAGGAAGGTGCGATACGGATATTACTATCCTTAGGATCCTGGCCATAGGGAAAAGTTGCCCCTGCACCGGTAAGTACCATTCCTGCTTCCTTACACTTTGCTACAATAGCCTTTGCACAGCCGTCCATTGCTTCAAAAGAAATGAAATAACCGCCCTTAGGACTGGTCCAGCTACCGATACCAAGTCCGCAAAGTTCCTCCTTAAGCACCTTTTCTACTGCCTGGAATTTGGGACGAAGCATTGCTGCATGCTTTTTCATATGTTCCTTAATACCATTGATATCTTTATAATATATCACATGACGCAACTGATTCAGCTTATCATATCCGATGGTCTGGATAGTCATGGACTTCTTCATATCATCTAAGTTTGCCTTGGAAGATGCTACTGCAGCGATACCGGCACCTGCAAAGCTTACCTTGGAGGTAGAGCAGAATTCATAAACCATATCAGGATTGCCTGCCTTTTCACATTCAGACAGCATCTCTAACAGTTCATCCTTATCCTCTTCATATAAATCATGAATTGCATATGCATTGTCCCAGAAAATACGGAAATCAGCCGCTGCCGGTTTCAACGCTGCAAATCTCTTTACAGTCTCATCACTATAGGTGTAGCCCTGAGGATTGGAATATTTAGGCACACACCAAATACCCTTCACAGACGCATCTTCTGACACAAGTTTCTCCACCATATCCATATCAGGTCCCTGGGGTGTCATGGGCACGGTAATCATCTCAATACCAAAGTGCTGTGTAATGGCAAAATGTCTGTCATATCCGGGCGCAGGGCACAAAAACTTAACTTTATCAAGCTTACACCAGGGAGTGTTACCCAGTACACCATGAGTCATAAATCTTGCGATTGTATCATACATAATGTTCAGGCTGGCATTACCACATACAATTACATTGTCTGCAGATACACCCATAATATCAGCCATCAGCTTCTTCGCCTCCGGAATACCATCCAAAGTACCATAATTTCTTACATCAATACCACTATCGGTAATCATGCTGCTGGCAGAATTAATTGAATCCAGCATATCCATTCCTAAATTTAACTGTAAAGGTGAGGGCTTACCTCTGGACATGTCAAGTGCCAGGCCTTTTCCCTTTGCATCTTCAAATGCGGCCTCCAATTCAGTTTTTAAAGCCAATAATTCTTCTCTGCTTAATTCCTGATATGCTTTCATCATCATTCAAACCTTTCTAATATCTTCGTATTATAATATATCACACAATATATAAATTGGATAATCGTATACAATCATACATTTCAATTATAATACTATAAGATTGGCCAATAAACAAGTACTAAATTTACCAAATTAATGCAAATATTCATATTATATTTAATCTATTAACAATAAAAAACCGCCATGCATATATTTCTTATATACATAGCGGTTTTGTAGTCTTATGAAATTTTTCGAACCTTATGGTTTACTTCGCGTAATCAATTACACGGCTCTCACGGATTACATTTACTTTGATCTGTCCGGGATATTCCATTTCAGCTTCAATCTTCTTGGAAATATCACGTGCTAACAGCACCATATCAGCATCAGTAATCTGCTCGGGCACAACCATAACACGAATTTCACGTCCTGCCTGAATAGCAAAAGACTTATCTACACCTTTGAAATTGTTTGTAATATCTTCTAATTGTTTTAATCTGCTAGTATAGGTTTCCAGTGTTTCCCTTCTAGCTCCCGGTCTTGCAGCACTAATTGTATCAGCAGCTTGTACAATGCATGCAATCAGGGTGTTAGGCTCTACATCGCCATGGTGGGATTCTACAGCATTGATAACTGTAGCATTCTCCTTGTATTTTCTACAAAGCTCAGCACCTAACTGAATATGGGTTCCTTCCATTTCCTGGTCAACTGCTTTACCAATATCATGAAGTAAGCCGGCTCTCTTAGCAAGTCTCACATCCAAACCTAATTCGGATGCTAAAAGACCGGACAAATGAGCCACTTCAATAGAATGTTTAAGCGCATTCTGACCATAACTGGTTCTGAACTTCATCTTACCGAGTAATTTAACTAATTCGGGGTGAATACCATGTACACCAACTTCAAGTGTAGCAGCCTCACCTTCCTCTTTTATCATTACTTCTACTTCTTTTTGTGCCTTTTCTACCATCTCTTCGATTCTGGCAGGATGGATACGTCCATCTACGATTAATTTTTCAAGGGCAATTCGAGCAACTTCACGACGAATAGGATCAAATCCGGATAATACCACTGCTTCCGGCGTATCATCGATAATCAAATCCACACCGGTCATAGTCTCCAGAGTACGAATATTACGGCCTTCACGACCGATAATTCTACCCTTCATCTCATCGTTGGGCAGTTGCACTACAGAAATTGTAGTTTCAGAGACATGATCTGCTGAACATCTCTGAATTGCTGTCACTACATATTCCTTAGCTTTCTTGTCTGCTTCTTCCTTGGCACGTGCCTCAAGATCCTTGATCATTACGGCCGTTTCATGTTTTACTTCATCTTCAACAATTTTCAATAAGTAGTCTTTTGCTTGTTCAGAGGTTAAACCTGAAATTCTTTCCAGTTCCTGTACTCTTTGCTCGTTTAATTTGGAAACCTCTTCCTTCATCTTATTCAAAGATTCTTCCTTGGCTGCCAAACTAGCTTCGCGTTTTTCGATTGCATCAGCTTTCTTATCAATGTTCTCTTCCTTCTGCTGAACTCTGCGCTCGTATTTCTGAGCTTCCGCTCTACGTTCCTTAATCTCTTTGTCAAGTTCATTCTTGGTACGAATGGTTTCTTCCTTGACTTCCAGTAAGGATTCGCGCTTTTTAGTCTCTGCAGTCTTAAGAGCTTCATCGATAATCTCTCTTGCCTTTTCTTCTGCACCACCAATGGTAGAAGCTGCAGCCTTCTTCTGATAAGCTGTAGTTACTAATGCTGTGATAACAGCAGTTACGACAATGCTGACAATCGCAGTGATAATACACTCAAGCATTACAGGAGCACCTCCTTATTTTATTTTCATTGTACAAATAGAATGTATGTACATCCCTCAGATAAATAATCTTTTGGTGTTGAAAACATTCTAACAAGCGAATTACAACACTTAAATTTTAAACTTATTTAACAGTTATGTCAAGCATCTTCGCTATAATTATGTATGACTTTACCAATCTGTGCACTGCTAAAACCTTTCCGCATCAAAAAAGCATACATCCGCCTCTTCTCATTCATATCTGCAGTCTTAGAATGATATCCTTTCTTTTCAAGCAATCTGATCATCATCGCCTGCTCGTCCTGCATACCACCCAGTTCTTCCCACTGCATCCATGCCCTTTCCACTGTTTCCGCAGATATGCCCTTTCTAAACAAATCCTGTTCAATCCGTCTGCGTCCTATCGTCTCTTCATGATACGTGATATAGTCAACAGCGTATTGTAAATCATCCGTGTAATGAAAAGATGCCACGTACGCAAGCGCCTGTTCAATTACCGGTTCCGGATATAGTCCTTCTTCCAGTTTTTGGCGAAGCTGCGCTGTAGTATAGGTCTTTTTCATAAGAAGATTCATTGCACGAAGCTTTGCCCTCTTGGGCAAAACCTCCGTCATGATCCTATCATAAGTCTCCTGCTCTATTTCCTGTCCCTCTTTAATATTATATAGACGGAATTCGCCTTTGTATAACACAAAGGCGAATTCCCTATCAAGATATACTTTGCTACGGGACTTAGATATCTCTATAATATCCGTAACCTGCATATTAACCTCTTCTTTTACTTACTAATCCTACTGATAAGGTCATTAAAGTGCTTGTGTAATCAGCAAATAGCTTACTCGTTGTCCTTGGCACTCTCACCGGCATCGGTTTTATCAAATCCAAAGTGTTCACGTACTTTGCTCTCTATCTCTGCACATACTGCCGGATTGTCTTTCAGATACTGCTTCGCATTCTCACGGCCCTGTCCGATTTTGTTGCCTTCATAAGCGTACCATGCACCTGATTTGTTCACAATATCAATACTTGCTGCCAAATCCAGAATATCTCCTATCATGGAAATACCTTCGCCAAACATAATATCAAACTCAGCCTCTTTGAAGGGAGGTGCTACCTTATTCTTTACAACCTTCACTCTGGTTCTGTTACCGATTACTTCACCGCCCTGCTTCAGGGATTCTATTCTTCTGACGTCCATACGAACGGAAGAGTAGAACTTCAGTGCACGTCCACCCGTTGTAGTCTCGGGATTACCAAACATCACACCGATTTTCTCTCGTAACTGATTAATAAAGATAACCGTACAATTGGACTTACTGATAACTGCTGTCAGCTTACGAAGCGCCTGACTCATCAGTCTCGCCTGTAAGCCCACATGACTGTCACCCATGTCTCCGTCAATCTCTGCTTTCGGCACCAATGCTGCTACAGAGTCTACAATCACAATGTCAATTGCACCGGAACGTACCATAGTCTCGGTAATCTCCATTGCCTGCTCACCGTTATCAGGTTGGGAAATATACAAATTATCAATATCTACACCTATATTCTTCGCATATACGGGATCAAGTGCATGCTCGGCATCAATAAATCCTGCAATACCGCCTCGCTTCTGTACCTCTGCAACCATATGTAAGGTAACCGTGGTCTTACCACTGGATTCCGGTCCGTAAATCTCAATAATTCTGCCCTTGGGAATACCGCCTAATCCCAACGCTATATCCAGACTCAGGGAACCTGTGGGAATAGTCTCCACACTCATCTGTGCGGAAGGATCTCCCAATCTCATAACTGTCCCTTTACCATACTGCTTTTCAATCTGACTAAGTGCTGCATCTAATGCGCGAAGCTTATCCTGTTTATCCATCTCTAATCTCCTTCTCTCAGAGAACAAATGTTTGTTTTTATCAGAATAAAACATTTGTTCGGTTTTGTCAATACTTATTTTCGGTTTCCACAAAATTATTGTACTCAAATACGAGTCCGTTAAAACTCCCTCAATGGCATCCCTCCCCATATTTTATTCCTTGTCTGAAATTCGTGGCGAAATGCCGTGAGAACTCATAGAAATCTTATGATTTAGAAATTCAGATATAAAAAATGTACCATAAATACCAGCTCCAGGCAAGTATTACGGTACATTTCATACTTATTTTTTCTTACTTTTTAATTCTTTAGCGCTTTTAGACACATTGCCATCTTTGCCAAAGGTCACTTTGCCCAAATACTCCATGACGCACTCCCGTACAAGATTCAGCGCCATGACTGTTGCATTTTCACGCACCTTACTGCGGTTTCCCTTAAACTGATACTTCAGGATACGTATATTCCCCTTTATGTTGCAGGCTATATACACCAAGCCCACGGGTTTCTCCTCCGTACCACCCTCCGGTCCGGCAATACCTGTTATAGCAACCGTCACATCAGCTCCGGTAAGTGCCATACAGCCTTTTGCCATCTCCTGCGCCGTCTGTTCACTGACTGCACCATATTTTTGCAAAGTGCTTTTCTTTACATTTAACAGCTTACGCTTTGCCTTATTGGCATAAGTAACCACACCTGATTTAAATACCTCAGATACCCCCGGCACATTAATCAGTCTGGCCGCCACCATGCCGCCCGTACAGGACTCTGCTGTACTGATACTAAGCTGTCCTGCTTCCAACAAATCTGCTACAGCCTTCTCTAAGGTAACGCCCTCTTCGGTAGTATAAATACTTTTACCGAATCTGGTCTTTAACTCTTTCACCATTGGTTTAAGCAGTTTCTCTGCAGCCTTACCCGATTCTGCACAGGCAGTTACACGCACATGTACTTCTCCGGTCTTGGCATAGGTTGCGATGGTAGGATTGGTCTGTGCATCAATCAAATCCTTTATCATGGTTTCAACCTTGCTCTCAGAAACACCGCTCATTTTAACGGTTCGGGAGCGTATCGTTGCTCCGGTAAGTCCCTGCAGATATGGCACAACACTCTCTTCAAACATAGTCTGCAGTTCTACAGGCGGACCGGGCAACAACACAAATATCGTTCTTTCGTGGTCCGTCATAATCCCCGACATATCATGCTCCAATATGATACCGGGTGCTGTACCGTTAGGATTTGCCAATGCAATGCCCCCTTCAGGTACCAGTGCCTGTTTCAGATTATTTTCGGTCATCTCAATACCGCGCTGTTCAAAATATGCTGCCAGTGCCGCTCTTGCATCAGCATTTTCCTGTAATGGTCTGCCGCAAAGATCAGCAACCACCTCTTTGGTCATATCATCCTCTGTAGGTCCCAGACCGCCGGATAATATAACAATATCCGAACGCTCTGCAGCACAACCGATGGTGCCAAGCATGCGTTCCCTGTTGTCACCCACTACCGTCTGATAGTAGCAGGAAATCCCAAGCTGCGCCAGCTTTTCAGCCAGATATGCACTGTTGGTATTTACAATATTTCCCAGTAAAAGTTCTGTTCCTACACAAACAATCTCTGCTGTCATTTTGTATCCTTCATTACATCTTTATTTTTCACTAAATAATCTACCAATGAAACAATGGTCAATACTAAGGCTATCCACATTACAATATCCGTAATCAATGATAATGCACTGATATTGGCAATCATCAGACATATCATTATCATCTGGAAAGTGGTTTTAAATTTCCCCCAGTAGCTGGCTGCAATCACTACATGATTATCCGACGCAATCAGACGGAAACCGTTGATAATGAATTCCCTGCTGATAATAAGGATCACCACCCAAGAGGGAATACGTCCCATCTCCACCAATGCAATGAGTGCGGCGCACACCAGCAGTTTATCTGCAATGGGGTCCATGAACTTGCCGAAATTCGTTACCAGATTGTACTTACGGGCAATCTTACCATCCAACATATCGGTGAGACTGGCAATGATGAAAACCGCCAATGCGATATAATCCACATATTCCCTGATACCACCGAAAACCGCTGTAAACCAGCCCCACGCATGATAATTACCAAGCAAAAGAATCACAAAAGGCACAATCAGAATTACGCGGAAAACTGTAAGCTTATTGGGCAGGTTCATTTTATTTTTGGATTTATTCTCCGTACTACTCATAGTATATCTCTCCGATCAAATCATATTCGTTGGAATCCGTCACAAGTACTTTGACAAAATCTCCCGTCACCAGACTGGCGCTTGTATGCAGGAACAAATAGCCATCCACATTGGGCGCATCCCGATAGGTACGTGCCACATATACATCCTCATCGGCCACCTTACCTTCTATCATAACATCCAGCACACGTCCAATCATATCCTCCGCTTTCTCAAAAGCAATGGCCTGCTGCAGTTCCATCAGTTCATCCCTGCGCTGCTCCTTGATTTCCTCCGGAATCTGGTCAGGCAATAACGCTGCCGGCGTATCCTCCTCCATGGAGTAAGCAAACACCCCTAGTCTGTCAAATTCCATTTCGTTTACAAAACGGTAAGTCTGTTCAAAATCCTCCTGGGTCTCTCCTGGAAAACCACTAATCAATGTGGTTCTCAGACAAATGTCCGGAATTCTCTCTCGAAGCTTGCCTATTACCTCTCGAAGCTTCGCTTCATCCGTTCTTCTGCCCATACGTTTCAATACAGGGTCACTTGCATGCTGAATGGGTATATCCAAATAATTCACCACCTTAGGTTCACCTGCAATTGCCTCTATCAGCTCGTCGGTAATTTCCTCCGGATAGCAATACAAAATACGAATCCAGTAAATACCACTGATCTGCGCCAGCTCATGTAATAACTTGTGCAAGGATTTCTCTCCGTACAAATCCTGCCCGTACAGTGTAGTTTCCTGGGCTACCAGTATCAGCTCCTTCACACCGCTTTCCGCAAGCTGTCTTGCTTCAGCAAGCAGCTTCTCCATGGGAACACTGCGGAAATTTCCTCTTACTTTGGGAATAATACAATAAGTACAGTGCTTATCACAGCCCTCTGCAATCTTTAAATACGCAAAATGTCCACCGGTAGTAACCACTCTCTTTTTATCGGTAACAGGTGCACTGTTAATATCCAGTAAATGGTTGCCTCCCTGACCTGCCAGGGCGCCTTCAATGGCTTCGCTGATGGCCTCGATGGCCGTAGTACCCACGATAGCATCCACCTCCGGAATTTCCTGTCTGATTTCCTCACTATAACGCTGCGCCAAACAGCCTGCTGCCACCAGAACCTTCAGGGAACCCTCGCTTTTTAACCTTGCCAGTTCAAGTAATGTATCAATGCTTTCTTCCTTGGCATCACCAATAAAGCAACAGGTATTTACCACTGCAATATCTGCCTCCGACTCCTCATCGGTAAAGGAATAGCCCTTGTCCCGCAGCATACCCAGCATCATCTCCGTATCCACCAGGTTTTTATCACAGCCAAGTGAAACAAAAAATATCCTCATACAATTCTCCATATAATGAAATAGCTGGCAGGAAACTACCAGCTACTCTACATTTTAATCTTCATCACCTAAGATTTTAATCTTTGCTTGATTCAGTTCATCCACTGCAACACTTAAAGGCTTTGCGCTCTTTGCATCAACCAGTGCCTCATCTCCGCCGATGATCTGTCTTGCTCTCTTTGCGGTAGCCATAACGATGGAATAACGACTGTTTACTACAGGTGTTTCACCGGGCTCTACCTCGCTGTTTACTACATTCATTAAATCTGAATAAGAAGGATGTAACATTATTTTGCTCCTTTCGAGAACTCTTTCAGTTCTTCTCTGATTTCTTTTATAAATGCTTTTCTGCGAACAGGACTCTTACGTGCCGCATCCACCAAACCATGGAGTTCCTTCACGCAATCCTCCAGAATATCATTTACTACTATATAATCATAGGCTTCTATGCCTTCTGATTCTTCACTTGCACGGGCCAGTCGCTGTCTGACCACTTCAGCAGACTCCGTACCTCTACCCACCAGTCTGCGCTCCAGCTCCGCTGCACTGGGCGGTGTCACAAACAAAAGCAGACTCTCAGGGAACAATTCCTTCACCTGCAAAGCCCCCTGAATCTCAATCTCCAGTATCACATCCTTACCCTGGGCAAGCTGTTGCTCCACATAAGCACGGGGGGTACCGTAATAATTGCCGCAGTATTGGGCGTACTCTATCATGCCGCCACAGTTAATCTGCTCTTCAAACTTCTCTTTGTCCGTGAAAAAGTATTCCACTCCGTCACGCTCTCCCTCCCTGGGAGCACGGGTAGTCATGGAAATGGACAAAGCATAATTATCATAATTCTTTAATAACTGTTTTACCAGTGTACCTTTGCCGGCACCTGAAAAGCCGGATATAATAATCAGTATTCCTGTATCTGCCATCTTCATCCTCACAATTACTCAATGTTCTGAATCTGCTCACGAACCTTTTCAATCTCTGTCTTCAGTTCAATGGCACAGTTGGATATCTCTAAATCGTTGGACTTGGACAAGGTGGTATTGGCCTCCCTGTTCATCTCCTGTGCGATAAAGTCCAGCTTACGACCGATACTGCCGCCTTCTAACAGTGTTTTGCGGGTCGTCTCGATGTGACTTTTCAGTCTCACCAGCTCCTCATCCACACATACCTTGTCAGCAAAAATAGTTACTTCCGTCAACAGTCTGCCTTCATCCACTGTATTATCAGCCAGAAGGTCTCTCACACGCTCCTCCAGCTTCTGTCTGTACTCAGATACAATCTGAGGAGAACGTTGGGATATAAAATCCACCAGCTTCAACATACCATCCAGCTTGGATATTAAATCCTTCCGTAAATTCTCACCCTCGGTGATACGTGTCTGCACGAACATCTCCGCCGCACCGGCAATTGCTTTCTGTAACTCCTTCCAAAGCGCATCCTCATCAATATTCTGCTCTTCCATGGTGAATACTTCAGGATACTTGGAAAGGGTGGACACCCGGATATCATTATCCAGTCCGAAATCCTCTGCCATCTGTCTTAAGTATTTCAAATACTCTGCCGCCACTTCCTTATGATAGCAGACACTGGTATTACTCTCGGAAAAATCCTCATAAGTAACAAACACATCCACCTTACCTCTGGAAATGTAATTCTTCAGTTCTGCTCTGATGGCAGACTCAAAGAAATTCAGCTTCTTCGGCATCTTAATATTGACATCTAAATAACGATGATTGACAGACTTCATCTCAACAGTAAACTTTCTGGAATCGAAAGTCACCTCACATCTGCCAAAACCGGTCATACTCTTTATCATGCTGTCTCCTATCTCCATGCAACTGATTATGCCATAACGACAATAAACGCCGCACGCAACTTTTCTCGTCGCATACCACGCTTATTGTATCAAATCAATACAGGAATTTCAAGCATGTAAATCATTAACTCACATACTTTTCTATCACCTGATATCTGGGGGTATTCAGTATCTCTACTAATGCCTTATAGGGTGACAACTCATTTGAAAGCACCATCCGGCAGATATTTACGGAAAAGCCGCTCACCAGGCCTACACCAAGGGCATTTTCCCTTACAGGTATCACTCCGGTTCTGCTGTTCACATTCCAAAATACCAGCTTGGGTAATCTGTAACCGTGACTTGCAAACTTTCTTGCTATGGTTTCAAACAAAGTCTCCGTATCCTTGCCGTACATTGCCTGATCGAACTCCATATCGGAAATAACCAGTACAGTTGTAGGCAATTCCTCCTGCTTCAAGCGATTTCTCACTGCCGTCTCCAATATCAGATCAAAGGTTGCTTCCAGATTGGTATTGGTGCAATCATTATGTGCAAAAGCAAGTTGCAGCTTCTCTCTCAAGTTTCTGCATGCAGACAAATCCACATACTCAGGTCTGCTTGAAAAAGTGATGAACTTATTATGATATGCACCTTCCATGCGCTCTGCAAAATAGATACCCAACGCATTGGATACATGCAGCGCAGTAACATTGGTATTACCCACAGAGGTTATCATGCTGCCGGAGCCATCTACCACACAGAGTACATTTTCTGCGCCCTGCACCGTATCAGGCAGATTCTTCCACAATGCTTCCAATGTCCCATCTTCTTCACCCAGTCTCATCTGCCAGCCGGTTCTGGTAGTATAGCGTGCAACAATATCATGGGGCATCAGCACATCCGCATGTATCACTGCCGCATTATGGGTAACCGCCTCCAAAAAGGCCTCTCTTCTCTCCTTGTCATGTGCCAGAAAAGCATTTCTGTACAGCACATTTGCCTTAGAGGCCACTGCGGAATAATTGATTTCCTCCCAGCGGTTGGCACTCATATATACCTCGGTTACCTGCAGGTATGCTCTCAGCGCTGCCAGTCTCTTTCTGTACTGCTTTGCAGTCAGACCCATGGCCTTTTGCAGCTTTGAGGCCAGCGCTCTTGCTTCCTCGGACGAAGTATTATTACCGGGCATCCACTTTGCACACAGAGATATCGCCTCCTGATTCACCATATGCACCACATCCTCCTTAAGCTGCATGGAGATGTAGGAAAGCACCTTTGCTTCCACAGGTGTATCCACCAATACCAGCAAGTCATCATATCTGCCGTACTCTGCCATGATTTCTACCAGTGCAGCTACCATGTCCGTATAAGCAACAGCCAGATATCTGATGATGACGCGGAAGATACGTCTTTCACCCAGACCGCCCCTTGCATCTCTTAAGAAAAACAGCCACTTCATCGCCAATACTCTATCCTCATGAAAAGCTAAGATAAACTGTCTGATGATCTTATCCTCCGTTGCATTTCTTAAGGATGCTACTGCGAAGTTCAAATCTACCAATGCACTTCTACTTGTTGCGTAGCCAGCTGCACCGTTCTCTGTTACTGCCTTTCTGTCATTCAATGTTATATGTAATCTTTCCATAAAATTCATAGTTCTTACCTTCTTTCCATTCCATTTTTATTTACTATTGTTTCCTTACGATTACTAAAGCGGGCAGTCTGACCGGTAGGATTTGAACCTACATATACCAAATATGCCATTTAGGGTTGCTGTTAAAGTCTTTGACAAGACTTATTTTTCATATACAGACTGCCCGCAGGCCTTGGGAACAGCAGATGCTGATTTGATGGGAATCGAACCCACGACAACCCACGGATCGGTGATTTGATTGCTGTTAAAGCCTTTGCCAAGACTTGTTTTTCGGCGCTCTACCAACTGAGCTACAAATCAAGCCACCGCCTGTTCCCTTTGCCTGAAGTAATCATACAATTTTTGGAAAAAAGAATCATTTAAAAAAAGTTGCGAAGATGATAAAATACTTTTACAAAACCAAACGCAAAAAGGGAAACACTATGTCAGAATTTCAAGAGCTTATTAAGTCCTTTGCCAAGAGCAGGGACTATGTGAGAGATTTCTTTGTTTATGGATTTAAAACAAGGGATGATTTTTCGGACAAGAGCGGCCGCACCTATGATAATGAACGGCGACGTATCGAAAGCTGGCTGTCCGAATACATACACAGCGAATATACCAAAAGCGGTAAAAACATATCCATTGCCCTGGACAGTAATCTGCTTCTGACCAATCCCCTTTACCGGGTGTGGAAGTCCAAAAGCTTCACAGACAATGATATTATGCTGCATTTCTTTCTCCTGGATATTCTGCAGGACAAGGAGCCCCGTACCATTGATGAATTAACCAATGAAATCTTTTTGAACTATGACGTACTCTTCGAGCCGCAATTAGTACGCAAAAAAATAAAAGAATATGAAAAAGAAGGCCTCCTGATCTGCGAAAAATCCGGCAAACAGTACCGCTATCTGTGTGCAGACGAACCGGCCTATGTGATTCCCGGTGAATTGCCTGCCCTCTTGGATGCAGTTCGTTTTTACCACCTTACTGCGCCTGTAGGCATCCTGGGCAGTACGATTTTAGATAATCAAAAAGCCTCCAATGATGTTTTCACCGCCAAGCATGGCTTTTTCGGTCACACCCTGGAGGATGAAATGCTATTACAGTTACTGACAGCCATAAAGGAACAACGGGCTGTCTCTCTGGTTAGTCGCAGCTCCAAATCAGGGCAAAGCCAAAATATAACCGGCGTTCCCTTAAAGATTTTTGTAAGTACACGAACCGGCAGACGATACATTTGCCTCTATCATGAACAGGGGCGGAGATTTACAAATATCAGACTGGATTCTGTGAAGGAGGTAACGCTTCTGGACGTGGTGCCTGATTACAAAGACCACCTTGCAGACTTAAGTAACAATCTTTCCAGGGTATTCGGTGTCTCCTTCGGCAGACGCCGAACCAATGATACCGTCAAACTGACGCTCCATATTCATGAAAACGATGAACGTTTTATTCTGGACCGATTGGAGCGGGAAGGCAAAGGCGGCATCATTACCCATAGCGGTCCCAATACCTATACCTATGAAAAGCAAGTATTTGACGGGAATGAAATGATGCCCTGGGTGAAGACCTTCACCGGACGCATTCTCTCCTTCGAATCCGACAATCCCTATTTAAAGCGGAAATTTTACAGCGATATGCGCCAAATGGCCGCAATGTACGAAGACACTGCTGACAGACAGGAGTAACTACATGGAATTATTTACGGAAATCTATAACTGCTATTATCAGATTGTGGATGAAATATGCAAAACTGCACGAGAAAACCCGATTACGGAAAAAGATATGTTGGAACTGGCTGCCCGCTTCGGTTACGAAGAAAGCGGTTATATGATTGTGCCTAAGTTAAAGGACAACTGGCAGCTTCTTGAGAAAACACCGGACGGTTATCTCTCCAAAATAGATAACTTAGAAGTGTTGCCTCTCACCATTTTACAAAAAAGCTGGCTAAAGGCCATTTTACAGGATGTTCGCATTGGTTTGTTTTTGGACAACAGTCAGATTGACCTGTTAAATACTTATTTAAATGATGTAGAGCCTCTCTTCTCCCCTGATGCTTTCTATTATTATGACAGATTTCAGGATGGAGATGATTTTACTGCACCCGGATATGTGTCCCACTTCCGTACATTACTGACTGCCATCCGTAGAAAAGAATATGTAACCATACATTTTTGTTCCCGCAGAGGCGAGGATATCCACAGGACCTGTCTGCCCTGCCGCATGGAGTATTCTGCCAAAAACGACAAATTCCGTCTGCTTGGCCTTTCAGCCTCATCAAACGGAAAGCAGCGCGTAGAAATCATTAATCTGTCCCGCATAGATAACATCACCCTGACAGACCATATATATGAGGGAGAAATCCATTTGGAAGAGGCCATGAAAGCCTCCTACTACAAAGAGCCTGTTACCCTTCTGATTACCACCAAACGTAACACCTTAGAGCGTACCATGCTCCATTTTGCCAATTATGAAAAGCAAACCCGCAAATTGGATGACAATACCTATGAATGCCAAATTTTCTATAACAGCATGATGGAAACCGAGCTGTTAATTGAAATCCTGTCCTTTGGCCCCACCGTAAAAGTCCTTGGCCCGGAGGATTTTCTGGACAAGGTGAAAGAACGGGTTAGGAAGCAGACGCAATTCATTGCAGGCATGAAACCATAACTATTCCTCGCCTACATCAGCCGCTTTCTGTTCTCTTTTGATATGCTTCCCTCTCACGTAACTGCGATAAACCACTATCGAGAAAAACACCAGTAAGCCCACTGTTATAATCCATGCTAATAACAGTCCCTGGCCCAATAGTATATTGCTACGGTTCACCGCAAACAGAATCGTATATAATAAACCAAATATGGGTTTCTTCGTCACCATAAATAAAATACTAAAACTCAATGGCAAAGCTCCCAGCATTACAAAGGCCGCTATGTCCCCCGTGAAAAGGCCTGCCAATGCCAAAAGGATTCCCAGTACACCCATGATTTTAATTAATGTCTCTGTCCTTTCATGATAATAGTGTGTTGTATGTACTTCACTCATATTTACCCTCCATATTTTAGAATTATTTTTCACTCTTTTTTCGTATCCTTCGTGTATTCTTCATTCTCCCGATATGTATACTTCTTCCTGTACCATATTCGCATACTTATCGATTTCGGCCTGCCACATCTGTCGTAGCCCATCCGTAATAATATCTCCTCTTCCTTTTGCAATTAATTCCTCCTCCCGCTCTTTTATGGAGCGTTTGGAAGCCTCACTGATTTTCTCACTTTTACAGTGTCTCAGGAACTCTTTTAGGTTTTCTGCAACATATTCCATTTTATTTTCCTGTTCATGGTCACAGAAAAATAACTTTCCGTAATGCTCAGCATCCAATCCAATCACATAATAATTCCCAAAAGAATCACCTGCTATAGGAAAAAAACTTTTATCTATCCATTGCTTTAATTCCATGGAATGAAAACTTAATTTCACATCTCCTACACCATAGAAACCTCGTACATCCGAAGAAATTCTCCCAGCCTTACATTTGGTTTTGGGCGTATCCCCTCCGTTATATTTACTCAAAAAATCCCTGTACTGACTTGGTAATGTAATATGATACTCTGTTTCCAAAGCTGTAATTTGTTCCGTAAGATTCTTACCTGCAAATTTTGAGATTAACATGCTGTATACCTCCTTGGTGCTCTGATGTTGTGTCTTAAACATTTCCTTAATCCGTTAATTCGTCTTCAAAATCGCATGCAGCTACAAATACCTTGCATTCATTTATCACTAAATTTTTTTCATGTATCATTTTATTATACTTTCTCCCACATTACAAGATTTTGCGTCCTCACTTTCTTCCTGGCATTTGAATAACTTTCCCTTTTCTGCTATACTAAGCATCATATGGAACTGGCATATGCGAGTTTCATTCAGATTTAACAGAAAGGTATGAAAACCAATGGCTTTTGATGGCGTTACCATAGCAAATGTAGTACACGAAATGAAACAGCAGATTATCGGCGGACGACTTTATAAAATCGCTCAGCCGGAAAGTGATGAGCTGCTGCTTACCATAAAGACAAGCGAGGGACAAAAACGGCTTTTTCTGTCCGCTGATGCTTCCCTGCCTCTGATTTATTTTACAGAAAATAATAAACCCAGTCCCATGACGGCGCCCAATTTTTGCATGCTGCTGCGTAAGCACTTGCAAAACGGACGAATTGTGGATGTCACCCAGCCCGGTCTGGAACGAATCGTCCACATCGAAGTGGAGCATCTGGATGAGATGGGAGATTTATGCCGCAAGAAACTGATTATCGAAATCATGGGCAAGCACAGTAATATTATCTTTTGCAATGATCAGGATGTAATCATCGACAGTATCAAGCATATCTCTGCTGCTGTCAGCAGTGTACGTGAGGTACTTCCGGGCAAGCAGTATTTTATTCCGGAAACGCAGAACAAGCTGGATGCGATGACACTGACCTATGATGTTCTTATAGGAGAAATTCTGTGTAAGCCCCTGCCTGTGTATAAAGCCCTTTATACAAGCCTCACAGGTATCTCTCCTGTACTGGCCCAGCAACTTTGCTATGAAGCAGGCGTGGATGGTGACAGTTCCTGCGCAGCTTTAACCGATTCAGACAATGAACGGCTTTTTGCCACCTTACAGACTATGGCGGAGCGTATTAAAGCAGGCGCTTTCCAGCCCGGTATCGCTTATACCACTACTTCCTCCGGAGTGAAGAAGCCTGTGGAATTCGCAGCCTTTCCTCTGACCATGTATACTTCAGGTACGGACCATGTGGAAACCTTCCCGTCCATGTCCGGTCTGTTGGAACACTACTATGCAGAGAAAAATGCACTGACCCGAATCCGTCAGAAATCCTCAGACCTGCGCCGCATCGTACAAACTGCACTGGAGCGAAATGTGAAAAAGTATGATTTGCAGCTACGTCAGATGCAGGATACAGAAAAGCGTGAAACCTACCGCATCTACGGCGAACTACTAAACACCTACGGCTACAGTGCCAAACCCGGCGATAAGTCTATAGAAGTGCTGAATTATTACACCAATGAAATGCTAACAATTCCCCTGGACCCTACTTTGAATGCCACGGAAAATGCCCAGAAATATTTTGAGAAATATAATAAAATGAAGCGAACCTTTGAAGCCCTGACTGATTTGACCAAGGAAGTGAAGGCCGAAATTGAACATCTGGAATCCATCAGCAATGCGCTGGATATCGCTTTACTTGAGGAAGATTTGGTGCAGATTAAGGAAGAATTGACCGAGAACGGTTACATCCGTCGTAAGGGTGGCGGAAAAAAAGAAAAGATTACCAGTAAGCCCTTCCACTACATCAGCAGTGACGGTTTCCATATCTATGTGGGTAAGAATAATTTCCAGAACGATGAGCTGACTTTTAAATTTGCCACCGGCAATGACTGGTGGTTCCATGCCAAGGGCATGCCCGGCTCCCATGTCATCGTTAAGATGGATGGTGCTGATGAACTCCCGGACCGTACCTTCGAAGAGGCAGGCAAACTGGCTGCCTACTATTCCAAGGGCCGCGGCCAGGAAAAAATAGAAATCGACTATATCCAGAAAAAACATGTGAAAAAGCCTGCCGGAGGCAAACCCGGCTTCGTGGTATACTACACCAATTTCTCCCTGATGATTGACGACGACATCTCCGGGTTACAGCAGGTTAATTAAATATAAAAGTCTTTTATGCAAGGCTGGTCAAAAACAGGCCACCCATCATGAATTTCTACAAAGGACCCTTGAAAAACGTCGGTGCTTGGCGAGGTCTGCGTGCTCGGAAGCCTATGCTTCGGAGCACAGCACGAACCTAGCATCCGCTACGCTTTTTCACGGAGCGAGAGCGTGTCCGCGGAGAACTTCATGATAGGTGGCCTGTTACGACTCACAATACTTACATAAAAGACTTTTATTTTACATCAATCTACACTTCTTTGCCAATTTCACCAGCAGATATCCCTTGGGCATCTGTCTGAGTTCATCTTCATCCAATCCCCGTAACAATATCAGGGCTACAAAGTACACCACCACTGCTATCAGAATGGCAGGAATCACTGCAATACGCATGGAATCTGTCAGCAGGTATAACGCCTCATACACCACATATGCCGCACCACCCATAAATACTGCTGCCAGCAGGGGAAGCCAAAAGCTTTTCAACCACTCCTGCTTATACTCACAGGCCCTGTATACAGCCCACTGATTCAGCATGCACATGAGTCCGGAATAAAGAGTATTTGCAATAGCAATGGCATACACGTCTACATCCGTAAAAAGTAATAACAGCGCTGCTGCAACAGTCTGTACCACCAATGCAATTCCTGCATTGATAATCGGTGTGTTCATCTTTCCCAAACCCTGTAAAATGGAGCTGTTTAATGTGGAAAGTGCATAGAATATCACGGACAATGCCAATGTCATCAAAAGCTTGGCTGCCAGACTGACTACCCCTTCTGAACGGGGGAACAGCAGGTAAGTCACCGGCTTTGCCAGTACGAATAACCCAACCGCACAGGGAATGGATATCAGCATGGTAGTTTTCACGGAAAGACCAATCTTTCTTTTCGTTCCTTCCATATCCTCTGCCGCTACGGACTGTGCAATGGAAGGCACCATGGCTGCTGCCATGGCAGAAGCAAAGGCAATTGGAATATTGGATATGGTCAGTGCCTGTCCTGAAAAAATCCCCCAGGTATAGGACACAGCAACACTATCCAGTTCCCTAACGGCAGGAATGATTTTGGTATAAATAGCGGTATTAACAGAACCGCTCAAATTATACACTGCCGTACTTAATATAAACGGTGTCACCACCGCCGTAATCATCTTTAATATCTCACCATAGGAATCCACATTCTTATGTCTATCCCTGGCAATGCGTTTCATAAAGATACCTCTGTTCAAAGCATAAATTCCCGCCATAAACAACAAGGCAACAAGTACACCCACGCCGGTTCCCATCGCACTACCCATAGCTCCATGGACCGCATGTTCCACTTGCCCTGCAGTATCCATCGGTATCTCTATACTTCCCATGAAATGTTTAATCAACAGATATGCCGCTCCGATACTTACCACTGCATTGGCAATCTGCTCCAATATCTGGGAACAGGAAGTCTGCACCATAGTCCTGTGCGCCTGAAAATAGCCGCGTAACACACCCAGAATGCCATATATAAAAATCGTAGGTGCAAAGATTCTGAGCACACCAACTGCTTCCTTTTCCACAAAAAGGCCTGCTCCGAAGTACAAGAACAGACTGGCAGCCAAACCGACCACTAATACATACCCCATGGCACACAAAAAAATCCGGTGCGCATTACGATATTCTCTGCGCGCCAGCTTTCCGGCAATTACTTTCGATATTGCGGAAGGAATACTGTAAGAGGAAATCAGCAGCACAATGGTATAGAAGCTGTATGCAGCCTGGTAATATCCCATACCCAGCTCACCGATTACTTCGGTTAAAGGGCTCCTGTAAAGGAGCCCTATAATTCTGCTGATAATACCCGCTACTGCAAGTATTCCTGCCTGTGCTATGAAATTGTCGCTTTTACTGCTACGTTCCGTCATGCTTCTGTCCTTTTGTATCCGTACATCTACGTATCAGCCATCCATAACTAGCCAATGAGCCAATCATACATTTCCTGATATTTACGTGCTGATACCTCCCATGAGAAATCAGCCTTCATCGCACGCTCTACGATCTTATTCCATTCTCTCTTCTTGCCATAGTAAATCTTTTCCGCATAGCGGATGGTATCCAGCATCTCGTGTGCATTATAATTTGCAAAGCCGAAACCGGTACCGGTACCCTCATATTCATTATAAGGCATAACCGTATCCTTCAAACCGCCGGTTTCTCTTACGATAGGAAGTGTACCATATCTCAGAGACATTAACTGGCTGAGTCCGCAGGGTTCAAAAAGTGAAGGCATCAAAAAGGCATCACATGAAGCATAAATCTTATGTGATAATGCATCTGAATAACAAATGTTTGCAGATACCTTCTCACTATATTTCCATGCAAAATGGCGGAACATGTTTTCATAACGCTCCTCACCTGTACCAAGTACAACAAGCTGAATATCGTCCTGGCACAATTCATCCATCACATAGGCAATCAGGTCAAGACCCTTCTGGTCAGTCAGACGGGACACCAGACCGATCATCATCTTTTTGTCATCCTGCTTCAAACCAAGCTCTTCCTGCAATGCACGCTTATTTTTAATCTTTTCCTTACGGAAATTGTCCACGTTATAATTCTTTACGATGTGAGGATCTGTTTCCGAATTAAAATCTTCATAATCGATACCGTTTACAATACCGCGCAAATCGCCGCTTCTGGCACGCAAAAGACCATCCAGCCCTTCCCCATAAAAAGTAGTCTTTATCTCCTCAGCATATGTATCACTCACTGTGGTAATCGCATCTGCATACACCAGACCGCCCTTTAAAAGGTTTGCGTCCTTATAGGATTCCAGCTTATCACTGGTAAAGAAAGAATCCGGCAATCCTGTGATATCCTTTACGGTATCCAAGTCCCATCTGCCCTGGAATTTCAGGTTGTGGATGGTAAATACAGTCTTCATACCACGGTAAAACTCTGACTCCTGGAATCTTTCTTTCAGATACACCGGTATCAGACCTGTCTGCCAGTCATGACAATGTATTACATCCGGCTGAAAATCAATGGTAGGCAAAATGGACAATGCTGCCTTTGAAAAGAAAGCAAACTTCTCAATCTCATATCTGGGATCATCACAATAGGGCTTCTCGCCACCAAAATATCCTTCATTATCTATAAAGTAATAGTGTATATTATTCTCTACAGCTTCGAAAATACCTACATATTCCTTCTTCCAGTTATAATCCATATAAAAATTGGTAATGTACTGCAGCTTCTCAGCCATAGCAGGTTTCATGCACAAATACTTCGGCATAATTACGCGTACATCAAAATATCTGGAATCAATACTCTTGGGCAGGGACCCTACTACATCCGCCAAACCGCCTGTCTTAACAAAAGGAAAACCTTCAGATGCAACAAATAGTATTTTCTTCATTTGAATACCACCTCTTCTTTATGAAATGTTTTGTCATGCATTACCATTTGATACAAAATATTTTGTATCACAACTATTTTTATTATACAACATATCGTTCACTGTTAAAAGGCTAATTTCACATTTTCTGCTATTTAAACATAAATTTTGTCTCTAATTAATCTCTGTAGGATAAGCGGATTCTATCCGCAATCAATGCAATGAATTCGGAGTTGGTAGGCTTGCCCTTACCGGTATCAATGGTATATCCGAACAAATTATCCAATGTCTCCATCCTGCCCCTGCTCCATGCTACTTCGATTGCATGTCGGATAGCACGCTCCACTCTGCTGGACGTGGTCTGAAAACGTTTGGCAATGGTAGGATACAATATCTTTGTGATAGCACTGATCATAGTCGGGTCCTCTACAGACATCATAATTGCATCCCTGAGATACTGATACCCCTTGATGTGAGCCGGAACTCCGATGTCATGAATCATATCTGTCACGTCCTGCTCCAAATCATGCTCCTTCACCTGTGCCTTTACAACACCGGTGGGCTGGGAAGCTTCCTGTTTTGCCTTTTCAGACGGTACTGTAATCATAATCTGAAAATCCCTGTTGGCACTTAATAAATCTCCCAGAATCTTGTGTATCTTCTCATTATCCTTTGCAAGAGCAATATTAAGTTGTTCCATATTTTTATTCCCCTTTCCTGCATTTGCATGAGCAAACGCCTCGCTTCTACATTATATGCGAAAGCACTTTGTCACAGCAAGTCAAATACATCGCAAGTTTCTTATTGATACACATTGATACACACTTTTTTTGCAAATTGCAACACTTGTTATCATGCTGTTTTTGTTATATACTTAACTAGCTCCCGTTTTTTTGGAGAACGCCGTATTTTGTTCTCCGGCGAGCATGGCAATCACGGAAAGATATGAGGAAAATACCATGATAAAACAGGAATTATCTGAACTAAAAAAGCTTTTTACCCAGCGCAACTGCTCCATTGACCGCATTTGCGGCTGCTATGTGGACGGCGAAAAAAATAAAAAAACCATGTTTAAGCAGGCTTTTCTGGCTCTGCCCGAAGAGGAGATGTTTAAATATTTCGAGATTTTACGCAAGACCCTGTCCGGCAATCCGGGCAAGAACGCTTTGACTTTAGAATTCCCCCTGCAGAGTGAGGAAGCAGGCGGTACCCAGGAATTTTTGCTTCGTCTGCGTGACAGTAAGCTGAAAGATGACGCTCTGCTGGAAGAATTTTACGACAAAGTCATCCAATACTACGAATATGTAGGTAACTATCTGATCCTGCTGATTCATGATGCCTACGATGTACCGGGCCGTGCTACCGACGGTATCGATATGGAGGATGCCTCCGATGAAGTATATGAATACATACTGGTATGCATCTGTCCTGTCAATCTCTCCAAACCGGGGTTAAGCTACAATGCCATGGAGAACGCTTTCCAGAACCGTGTCAGGGACTGGGTAGTAGAAATGCCGGAAACAGGATTCCTCTTCCCTGCCTTTAATGACCGTGGCAGCGATATCCACAGCACCATGTTCTATTCCAAGGACTGTGATGACCTGAAGGAAAGCTTCGTAGCGGAAATGCTTGGATGTCCTCTTCCCATGACTGCCGGCCTGCAGAAAGAAACCTTCCAGACACTCATAGAAGAAACCCTTGGAGAAACCTGCGATATTGAAGTAGTAAAAAATATTCATGAAAAAATTAATGAAATGGTGGAGGAACACAAGGAAGACCCTGCTCCTCTTACTTTAGACAAAAATGATGTGAAAACCATCTTTGCTGGAAGCGGCGTATCCAATGAAAAGCTGGAAGAATTTGACAGGCATTTCGATGAAACCGCCGGCGAACGCACTTCTCTGGTAGTGGGAAATGTGGTGAATTCCCGCACCTTCGAGGTCAAAACCCCTGATGTAGTCATCAAGGTAAAGCCCGAACGCACAGACCTGATCGAAACCCGCAATATCAACGGAAGAGAATGTCTGGTCATCGCCCTGGACGGCAGCGTGGAGGTCAACGGTATCACCGTCCGCAGCCACAT
>JAZODQ010000109.1:0-13013 GCA_045597105.1 Acetatifactor sp. | reverse complement strand
CCGGAAAGCTGAGCTAAGAAAAGCTCTTCTTTCCGTTCACCGCGGACATGGCGCAATTTTTGTTCAAGGCCATAAAAACAGGGACCTGATTCCAAAGCTTCGCACATAAGAAAATCTCACATTTGCTTCTAAAACAATAGCTCACCGTACTTCCGTCACGGACACAGGCCGGCAGATGTTCTTACTAGAAAAGACGCAAATCATAAGGGATTGCAAAGGTGACTTTGTCAGAAACACCACATTTGGCACACCATCACTTTTCCGGCTTCTATGGTGCTCTATGGCACGGACATGGGAAAGTGGGATTTACGAAATGACATTGGCCTCCGAGTTTCTTGTTTTATCACACTTTTGCTTCTATCAGCTGGCGATACCAGATGAGTGTATTTTCATATGCTTCCTCAACCACCGATATATCTATCTTATGCAGAAGCATCACTCTGGAAATCTCAGCCCAGTTCGCATTTTCATACTGCTTCACAAAATCCAGCACAGGTGCAAGTTTACCGTTACCACTAATCAGTGCATCACTGATATCCTTTGACACCTTTACCATCTGCAACGATTCTTCCATGGACTTCTCCAATATAACATCCAATACAGAGAACAGGCCCATCAGGAATAATTCTTCACTCTTTATGGCAAGTTCAAAGGCTTTTGCCAGATTTTCCGCAAACTTCGCACGAATCAGGGACAATCTGGTAATTTCGCTGGGCTTATCCTTGTACAGTGCGTTTACCACTGCTGTATTAATCCACTTCTTCAGCTCTTTCTGTCCCAGCATGGCTGCCGCATGTCTGATGGAAGTAATCTCTGAATTTCTCGCCATACGGTTTACCATTTTTAACAATGACAGTGTCAACGCCGTATCACGTCCTATAATATCCGCTGCCTCGGTCAGTTCAAAATTAGAATCATTCACAATATTCAGCAGCTGGATGTAGTTTATCTTAATAGGGGATACTTCATTCTCACCCTTGGTAACAGGCACACGGTAGAAATTACCTTCATAAATTGCAAAGCCGCCTATAGCCTTTATAGTTTCAAATGTTTCTGTGGAATCAATATTGCCTGCACACAGTTTCACATTCGGATAGAGTTTGTTAAAGAAAATCTTTGCTTTCTCAACTGCCACTTTCTTATTGTTAAGAAATACATAGTCCACAAGCTTCAGAATCTCTTTATAATTCTCATATTCGCTGACAGGCAGCTTACGTATAGCCAGCTTATACCCGTTTGTTTTTAATTCCTTCAGCCTGTTGACATACATATCCACAGGAGGAATTGTATTATCTATCAGCAGAACCAGTCTGTCCTTGGGTGCTGTAGACTCACCCTCTATATCCGCAAATACAGAGATATTGGTAATCGGTACGAATACTACCTTGTCCGTCGACAGGGTATCGATACCCATCTTTTCCACAAACTCCAAAGTACGAAGTCTGGATGCCCCGTCATTCTGCCCCGTACCCTGCATCATGGGATTCAATAAAAAATTATCCTTCTGTGTGAAAATAGAATAGGCTGCTACTGCCATATTCTCATCAAATAATGGAATCAATGATACAAGCATAAAATCCCTCTTTCTGCATTAAGCAATTAATCTTTCATACATTGCAAATTTTACCACACTTCTATAATTTTTTCCACAATTTTATGCAAAAAGCATGCTTTTCTAGCAATATAGTACTATTTATTAGTAAATTCTTCTAAAATTTCTGACAGTCTCTCACCTATCTGCAACTGCCCCTCTGCAGTAGGGTGTATTAAGTCAGCAGATACATAAGCTGGATTATTCAAAAGGGCCAGACCTTCCACATAATAAATATTGGAAGCCACATCCTTGGCATACTTTTTCACAATCTGACGGAAACGGTCTGCCTTATCCTGAGGCTGGGCCAGAAAGCCGAATATACCGGTCACAACTACAGGTCTGCCATCCTCCGCCAGAGCATTTACAAAATATTTCACCCGCTCTTCAAACAATTCATCAGGGAACTCCTCTCCCAGCATGTTAATGCCCCATTCAAAGGAAGCAAAGTCCCAGTCTTTTCTGCCCACGATGTAATCCACCATCTCTTTTTCCAGCCTTGCATTCCCTGCAAAACCAAGATTGATGTAATCGCAACGCATGAGCTGACTGACACGGAAAGTATAAGTAAAAGGAGTGGCAAGTCCCAAACTGCCGTGGGTAATGGAGGAACCGTAGGCCAGATACGTCTTAGCCGGTAGCATGGCAGCCTCAGGCGGCAGCACCTCTCCCTCTATTCCCACAAAATAATTAAATCCATACGGAATCACCACTCGCACCACCTCCGGGTCAAATCCCAGGTGCTGCTCTTCGGTCACTGCTTTTAATGTCTCAATGCCTTCAGCCTTCGCAATGGTAATCCTTGTCTCTTCTGCATTGATTACCTTGGAAGAATACATGAAACCACCCTGAAAGGAACCATAATATATGTAGGCTACCTGTGCCTCCAAAATCGGATCTGTACGCAAAATAAGGTTGACTGTATCAGTCACCATCCGAAATCGCAGTTCTATACCACTACCGAAACGACAGGCTCCCTGCACATCCGGATGCAATTTCTCCCGTACCTCCCCGGGCACACGCCACATAATATACCCCTTCTCCGTTTGTTCCAGCTCTGCTACATTGTGAAATTCAATATTTTGAAAAACCATGTCACACCTCCGATGTTTTTCTATTTTACAACCCCTATTATATTTTGACTTAATTAGTCATTATTCCCCTTTTCTTCGATACCTCTTTGTTTCTTCGCCCGTGATAACAATTCATCATACTGGGTGTACATCTTTTGCACACCGTTTTCCAGCAGAAAGTAATGCATGATATAAGGTACCAGCAGCACAAACACTGCAAAAAGCAGTAAGATAAGCGTCGGTTCAAACTTCAGATAGAGTAATCCAAACGTACCAAACGCCAAAATCGCAAAAGTAAGCATTACCAGCAAATGCACATGCCTTTCATGCATAAAAAACTTCAGTTGAATCAGATGCTCCCTACATATTTCCTCATAATCATAAGTCTTTTCTTTGTCCGCCAAAATATCATCAATTGATTTCATGTATGTAAGAATTCGTTTCTTCATAAGCAGCCCCCTATCCCTTTATCTACATCCGCAAGTCTTCTCTGTAAGCCTCCACAAAGGCTTCCGTAAGCGCCTTCTTCTCCTTCCAGATGCGGATACCTTCATCAGTTCTCATGGGATTTTCCTGCATAATGCGTAAAGTAAATCTCTCCATGTGCCCTAAAATCGATTCAAATGTTACGTTCTCCTCACACACTGCTTCCAGCCATACATCCATGACCAAGCCCTGTGCTCCCGTATCATCCAGCAAGTCCGCTTCCATCAGCAAAATCAATTCCACCGGTATATCTTCGTACATACGCTTTTTGTCCGAGTGCCTTGCAATTAGGTCACAAATAAAATCAACCTTCTCCGGCGAATACGCCTTTTCCTCCAAGTACCGGCGACAATATTTTGCACCACTTGCAGCATGATCTTCCCGCTCCTCTATATCGCAGTAACCGATATCATGAAAAATCGTTGCTATGGTAAGTGCCTCAAAATCAATATCCTCTTTATGCGGATACGCTTCATAAAGCTTTTGCATCCACTTATAAACCCGCATGGTATGCGCGAATCTGTTGTAATTAATTTTACGTGTTTTGGAATTACCGGAGGTATCATGCTGCTCCAACATATTCCTTACGTATGTAATCATATCTGCTTTATAGTTTTCAAAAAAATCCATACTGCTTCCCCTTCCCTACATAATATTTTTTGCCCTGTCATAAGATTTTCTGACACATTCCTCCATAGTTTCCGCGATGATTTCCTGCTTTAAACACTTCATGCCGGCCTCTGTTGTTCCACCTTTTGTTGTAATGCGTCCAACAATATCCTCAAAAGAACAGTTTTCGCGCTTCATCATATCAATGATATTTTCAAATACACGAATTGTAATTTCTCTACTTTGGTCCTCATCCTTCAAAAGCACATTGCTTGCCTTCTGATAAGCATTCATAAGACTTGCACCGAAAGCCAGTCCGCTGGCCGCCGTTACTGTAATGCAGTCTAAAGAATCCTCATCCAGTTTCAGCATATAACCTAATTGCCCCAATCTATGTACTACTTCCCCAATTATTTCATAATCCGTATCATCATATGTAATTCCAAGAATACCATTGCCGTTTGAGATTGCTATATTAGGCATCACACGAATGATTTTTACATCTCTTTCCTGTGCATCCAGCATATGCCTGATTTCCTGCCTTGTAATTCCCGCCATAAAACTTATCATGATTTTCTGTTCGATAGCATCGTAGGTTCCAAGTTCTTTTAAAACCTCCATTGCATTTTTGGGCTCTACTACAAGGATAACTGCATCTGCTCTTTCCAGTAATTCTCTTTTATTCTCAGTCACATACACATGATCAAAGTCTTCTTTTACAGCACTTCTCGTCTTCTCACTTCTGGCGTTTATAATAATATCCGTCTCCGCAACTCCTGTACACACCAGTCCTCTGACCAGGGCTTTCCCTAAGTTGCCATATCCAATGATTCCTAATTTCATATCCTTTACCCTAAATACAAATCCTTCCCAATTACAATACCTTTCGCATTGGAGTGGTTCTATCCTGTTTCAACACTTAAATCATACCACATCTGCTCCCTATGCGCACTAACAAATACCACCTTTTAACACCCTATCCTATAGTACAAAAGGAACCACAGCGCTGCGCACTGCGGTTCCTTGGATAAATCATATTTACTTAAAGTAAGCCACACCGGACTCGAAGATCTTCATATCCTGCTCGCCGTAGATGTTCATTGCTACCGCAAGGTCACGTCTCTCGGAGTGAGCCATCTTACCGAAGCAACGGCCGTCAGGAGAGGTGATACCCTCGATGGAGCAGTATGAGCCATTGATATTGTACTCTTCGTCCATGGATACGTTACCGTACATATCGGAGTACTGGGTTGCTACCTGTCCGTTTGCGAACAGCTTATCCAACCACTCCTTAGGAGCTACGAAACGTCCTTCACCATGGGATGCGGGGTTACAATAGGTTGCCCCCAGCTCAGCGCCCTGTAACCAGGGAGACTTGTTGGAAACCACCTTGGTGTATACCATCTTGGAGATATGTCTGTTGATGGTGTTGAAGGTCAGTGTAGGAGAATTCTCATTCTGGCCTACGATTTCTCCGTTAGGTACCAGTCCCAGCTTAATCAGCGCCTGGAAACCATTACAGATACCCAGTGCCAGACCATCGCGCTCATTTAAGAGCTTCATAACTGCTTCCTTCATCTTTGCATTCTGGAATGCAGTCGCAAAAAACTTCGCACTACCATCGGGCTCATCACCTGCGGAGAAACCACCGGGGAACATGATAATCTGTGCCTGTCCGATTGCCTTTTCAAAAGCATCTACTGAATCGCGGATATCTTCTGCTGTCAGGTTCTTAAATACCTTGGTAATTACATTAGCACCTGCACGCTCAAATGCCTTGGTACTGTCGTATTCGCAGTTGGTACCGGGGAATACGGGTATAAATACGGTGGGTTTTGCCACCTTGTTCTTACATACATAAATGCTGTCAGCCTTGTATACATCGCTGTTTACAGCCTCAGTTCCCTTCACAGCCTTGGTAGGGAATACCTTCTCCAGCTTAGAGGTCCATGCATGCAGAGCCTCCTCCATGGAGATACGCACATCGCCGTATACAAATGCTGCCTCATCATTCACTGTACCGATTACGGTATAGTCTGCTTCGCATGCTTCCAGAGCAGCCATCTGATCAGCAGATACTTCTACCAGGATGTTACCCAGACCGTTTGCAAACAAATCGTCTGTAGTCACATCTGCGTCAATGGTTACACCTAACTTATTACCAAATGCCATCTTAGAAAGTGCTGCTGCCACACCCTTGGAATCCAAAGCATATGCGGATACGATAGCACCCTTCTGCATCAGTTCATGAATGGTGTTGTATAATTCTGCCACAGCATCATACATAGGCATATCATATTCATCTTTTTCAATATCAAAGCATACCAGCTTGTTGCCTGCAGCTTTTAATTCGGGAGTGATGATGTCACCATGCTTTGCAATATCCACTGCAAAAGATACCAGTGTGGGAGGTACGTCGATATCATTGAAGGTACCGGACATACTGTCCTTACCGCCGATACTGGGCAGACCGAAACCGATCTGTGCATCGTAAGCACCAAGCAGTGCTGCAAAAGGCTGGCTCCAACGGGAAGGATCCTCAGTCATTCTGCGGAAGTACTCCTGGAAGGTGAAACGAATCTTGCTGTAATCACCGCCGCCTGCTACAATCTTTGCCATGGATTCTACCACTGCATATACTGCACCGTGGTAAGGGCTCCAGCTGGATAAATAAGGATCGAAACCATAGCTCATCATGGTAACGGTATCTGTCTTGCCCTGCAGTACGGGAAGCTTTGCTACCATACACTGGGTCTCGGTAAGCTGATGCTGACCGCCGTAAGGCATCAGTACACTACCTGCACCGATGGAAGCGTCAAACATCTCAACCAGCCCCTTCTGAGAGCATACATTCAGGTCATTAAGCATGGTCAACCATGCTGCCTTCACATCGCCCTCTTCCAGTTTTTCGCCAACAGCGGGAATTGCCCATTTATCAAAATAATTATCTTCCTGTGTAGGAATATCTACTTTTACGCTGGTCTCCTGATGTGCACCGTTGGTATCCAGGAATGCACGCTTTAAGTTCACGATGGTCTGACCTCTCCAGTTCAGTACCAGTCTGGGCTCTTCGGTAACTACTGCCACCTCTACAGCCTCCAGATTCTCTTCTGCCGCATACTTCAGGAATTCTGCCACATCCTTAGGATCTACCACTACAGCCATACGCTCCTGGGACTCGGAAATAGCCAGTTCAGTACCATCCAGACCTGCGTATTTCTTAGGAACCTTGTCCAAATCTACAGTCAGACCGTCTGCCAGCTCACCGATTGCAACGGATACACCGCCGGCGCCAAAGTCATTACACTTCTTAATCAGCTTACTTACTTCTGCTCTACGGAACAGTCTCTGAATCTTACGCTCGGTAGGCGCATTACCCTTCTGTACCTCTGCACCACAGGTTTCAATGGAGCTTTCGGTGTGTACCTTGGAAGAACCGGTTGCACCGCCGCAACCGTCACGGCCGGTACGTCCGCCCAGCAGGATGATGGTATCGCCGGGATCGGAGGTCTCACGGATAACGTTCTTTCTGGGAGCTGCACCCATTACTGCACCGATTTCCATTCTCTTAGCCACATAATTGGGATGATAAATTTCTTTTACAAATCCGGTAGCCAGACCGATCTGGTTACCATAGGATGAATAACCGCTTGCTGCGCCGCGTACCAGCTTCTTCTGGGACAGCTTACCCTTCATGGTATCTGCCACGGGAACGGTAGGATCTGCTGCACCGGTTACACGCATTGCCTGATATACATAACCACGTCCGGAAAGGGGATCACGGATTGCACCACCCAGACAGGTAGCCGCGCCACCGAAGGGCTCGATTTCGGTAGGATGGTTGTGGGTCTCATTCTTGAAGAATACCAGCCACTCCTCAGTCTCTACATGATCGCCGTAGTCCATTTCTACAGGAACTACTACGGAGCAGGCATTGATTTCATCGGACTGCTCCATATCTTCCAGCTTGCCGTCCTTTTTCAGCTTTCTCATAGCCATCAGTGCCAGATCCATCAGGCAGACAAACTTGTCGTCACGGCCCGCAAAAATCTCTGCTCTGGTATCCAGATAGCTCTGATAGGTAGTCTCAAGAGGCAGACGATAATAACCCTCACCGAATTCCACCTCCTTCAGCTCAGTGGAGAAAGTGGTATGACGGCAGTGATCGGACCAGTAGGTATCCAGTACACGAATCTCTGTCATGGAAGGATTTCTCTTCTCGTCATTCTTGAAATAATTCTGAATATGCAAAAAGTCCTTAAAGGTCATAGCCAGACCTAAGGAGTCATACAGACTTCTAAGTTCTGCTTCTGCCATATCTGCAAAACCGTCAAATACAGCCACATCAGCAGGATCCTCAAACACAGTAATCAGAGTTTCAGGTTTCATCATGTCTGTTTCTCTGGAATCAACCGGATTGATACAATATGCTTTAATTTTGGAGAACTCCTCGTCAGTAATATTGCCGATGATCATATAGGTCACCGCTGTCTTAATAACAGGCTCCTCGTTCTCATTCAGGAATTTCACGCACTGCTCTGCGGAATCCGCTCTCTGGTCGAACTGTCCGGGTAAAAATTCCACGGAGAATACCCTGGCATTTGCGGGAACCTCAATCGTTTCCTCATACAAATAATCTACAGGCGGCTCTGAAAATACAGTCTTACAAGCCTGTGCAAATACCTCATCAGAAATATTTTCCACGTCATAGCGGATAAACTCTCTGACCGCCTCCACATTGATGCCCAGATAATTCTTCAGTTCATCATGAAGCTCTTTTGCCTTTACCGCAAAGTCTTCCTTCTTTTCTACATAGATACGTCTTACGTTGCCCATGTCGTCCTCCAAATCTGATTTTTATCACATGATATAAATATACAACATAACCCTCTTTTCAACAATAGTACAATGCACTAATTTTGTAGAAAAAAAGGGATTTTTCACATACATAATGCTCCAAAGACCACCATCCCCGGAGCATAAATTTACTCGTATAATTATTCCGTACCCACTCCCAGGCCTCTCAGAATATATAACAGCTCCTTGTCCACGGTATCTGAACTGATGCCAATAGTCTGAGCAGATATTTTCAAGCCCTCAAGCACATACATAATATTACGGGCTGTTCCCCCGCAATCCTCGCAGACAAATTCACCGCTTTCCACACCGGTTTCAATCAACCGCTCTACAATCATCACCGAAGCATCGAACTGTTTCTTCAATGCATTTTCCTTGCGGGGGGGATGATTGTCAAAAAAATACTCATATATGGCCTTTGTAAGTGAATTCTTTTTGCGAAGCAACTCCTTTTTCTGCTCCTTCAGGAACAGAAGCAATATCTCTGAAGCAGTAGCATCATCAGCAATACTGTCTGAAAATGCATCCTCACCTTCCTCGTTCTCTAATCTCATAACTTCCAGGAAGATCTGTTCGGTACTCTCGAAGTAAAGATATAAACCGCCACGGCTGATATCACAAGCTTCTACAATGTCCTTCATGGTAACATTTTTAAAGCCCTTTTCCATGAACACACCCTTGGCTGTCTTCAATATATACTTTTTCTTCTGTATTGATTTCTCGCCCATTACTCTATCCTTTCAACCTCTATCGGCCGATCCCAGTACTCAATAATCTCTTTCATCTTTTTCAGCAAAAGATAAAAGATCTCCTCTTCCACGGCCTCATTCCACAATAACCCCTTGGTTCTGCCCCCTAAGACATAATAGGACATAATCCCCTTCAAAATATCCCACTCCTGCCATGTCGCCTGCTGTATCAGCCTGCGTTCGTCATCATGGGACTTAATGCGGTTACGTGTATATATGTATCGATAATTTTTATCCATCAGCTCCGTTTTGGCCGCGTCTTTCACAAAACTAAGTACCGTACTGTTATAAACGGGGAATGAAACGGAGTTCTCTGCGAGAGAGTCCTCCTGATAAGTGGTGCTGGCTCTTTGTGTGCCGTTTTGCTCAAACCATGGCAGATAGCGCAACAGCGGCATAACGATTTCCTTATAGCCCATAACAACCTGTTTCCTGTACTGATAATCCTGTTCCATGGTAGCACCTCCTACTAAAAGTGACACATATGTATTTTTATTTTAACATAATTCTGACAAAAGTACAGTCCTAATTTTCGGTTTTCCGCCACAAAATGTATCTTTTCAATATTTGACACTTCTATCATAAAAAAGTGTATTCTATCCCTAAAGTATTATAGCCAAACGTCCGTAAATTGTATATAATAAAAGTATGTTAATCAGCAAAGAAGGTATTATATGGCAGCTTCTGTTATCAAGAAAGGAACCTATATCCATAAACGGGGACAATCCTTTGCTTCTCTGCACCTCATCACCGCAGGCCAGGTCATTGCGGTCTACCCCGGTGGCAGCTACACATTAAAGAAAGGTGATGTTATCGGCATCTGCGAGCTATGTTCGGAAATTCATCTTCTGGACTATATCGCGGCAGAAAATACAACCGTTGTTCCTTATTCCCTGGCACACGAGAACGCATTATCGGATTTGCTCAAAAGCTATCCGGATGTTTCCCGTTTCTTTTTGTTGTCCGCATTTCGTCAGATACACACTCTGATGCAACAATCACTTGTATCAGAAATGAAATGCAGCAGCATCTATGAAGGCCTTATGGATAATATGGATTTTTGTGCCATGCTTTATAACCGTTATCGTTTGGGTATCCCCACAGATATTGCGCCGGAGGGAGAGCCCCTTGCCTATCTGAGTGACGAGTCCGCCGATTTCTGGCTTAGCAGTTACTATCTGGAACTTTATCATATCTATGCCGGAAAGGACTACAAACCCTTTTTGGATAAGATTGCCGTATCTGTAGGCTCATTAAAAAAATGCAGTCTGGACTATCGAAAAACTTTTTTCAGTGTGGAAGAACAATATCAATACCGTACACAGACGCTCACATATTATCTGAATGAAAGCGGTATCGATTTATTTGACCAACTCTATAAAATACTGAATTTAATAGACAATGGTTCACCGGACACTCCGGCCGTCCTTGAGCGCATGGACAGAATCATACAGCTCTACAGGGATATGGTCACTGAGCCTAATGAACTCATTGAAAACCGTATCCACCAATATCAGAATACCAAAGAAATGCTCCTGAGTCAGCAATCTGCCTTTGAACAAAAGGCGGCAGACAATGCCCTACCGGAAGAGCTTCATAACTCCATGGACACCATATTAAATTATGCCTGCGTTTCTCAGGAATTCATCTCCGGAGTACGTAATAACTTACTGAAATTCAAAAAATTGCCGGACATCAATGCTTCGGATGATATCACGTATGCCCTGCGCAGACAGCTTGCAGGAGACTTTCTAGCCCTGTACGAAACCATCTTTATGATTTCCCTGGAAGATACTATGGCCATGCCTATTCCCGTAAAAATGTTCCTTTTGTTCGGTTATATTGACGAAGACCTGGCCGGTACCGAGTACAGTATCATGCTTTATAAGATGGCACATACTCTGAAAAGTTACAAAAATGCCGGCATTTACACGTTCTACGACTGGCTCCTGGCTATTTACCGCGGCGAAAAAGAACCCTGTCGTAATGAATTCGACCAGGATTACGCCGACATTATACACAAGAAAAAACTCAGTGGGCATCACACTGAATTTGAGCTGAATGAAATGCTCAATGACCCCATGGCAAAAGTCGCCTATGAACTGCAAAACATGTTTCCTTCCGTCAACAAGATGACCTACGGACGTATCACTACCTATTTCCCCTTCTTTGCTAAGGACAATGTACTGAGAAGTCCCGAAGACGCTCTGGTGACTACTGCCAAAATTTCTCATGCACTTGATGTAATCAAAAAGGTAGACTACTCCGTCTTTTACCGTGAAAGTCTGGACTTTGAACATCTGGATACCATGGGCAAAGAGCTCATCCATCTGGAGTATCTGCCCGACATCATCCTGATGCCTAATGTAGGTATCCACGGCGTAATGTGGCAGGAAATTGAAGGCAAAAAGCGCAACAGTAGCGGCCGCATGATGTTTTCCATCTTCCACATGGAGGATGTGACCACTACCATGATTCATCTTGCCGGTGAATTCCGCTGGGAGATGTGCAAACGCATACAGGGTGCACGCTGGAATGACATCAGTGAGATGTCACTGACCAGTGAATATTTTGACTACATACAGTTTTACCGCAAAAATCATGACCTCAGTGCAGAGGCCAAGGATAAGGTGCGCATCGCATTGAAACGTGCCAAAAACAGTTTCAAGGAAATGTTCATCCGTGATTATATTCTGTGGATACTGTTTGAGGGTAATGGATCCCCCCGTTTGAACAAGGTGGCCCGAAAGATTCTGTTTACCCACTGCCCTTTCCCTGCCGATATTGACAACAAGCTGGTGGCTAACCCGCTATATACGGAATTAGTCAATCGAAAGAGAGTGAAAAAAGCAACCCGGTTACACCACTTGAACTCACTGGCAAAAAAACTGGCCGCAGGCAAGGGAATCCCCGAAACACTGCAAAACGAGCTGATTTTTGTCGAATATGGAAATAAGCCATAATAATTTGTTTCAAAGATTTTGCATAAAGTACTAGACAAATGCATACATATGGGCTATACTTTTATCATCCGGTTAACACCGGTCGTGAAATTGGCAAAATTTCCGAAAAAATTCCCCTTTACGCAAAACATCCGTAATCCCTGCGGATGTTTTGTACTTTCTATAAATACTTTTTAGATGTAAAGGCTATATTTTGGAATTATTGCAAAAATTTTGAAATTTCTCTTGCGTTGTTTGCCCACCCTATGCTATAATAACATTCGTTGCGGGTGACAAACATCTGCAGACAACTCCATAGGGGAATAGTACAGCGGTAGTGCGGCGGTCTCCAAAACCGTTAACGGGGGTTCGATTCCCTCTTCCCCTGCTAAAGCTCAAGGATAATTCCTTGAGTTTTTTATTGCAAAAAAGAGTCCGCATTTGGTGCAATGTCATTTGCCCCCTCTGTTCCATGTCCGTGCCTTGGAGCGCTATAGAAGCTGGGAAAGTGGTGGTGTGCCAAATGTGGTGTTTCTGACAAAGTCACCTTTGCAATCCCTTATGATTTGTGTCTTTTCCAGTAAGTACATCTGCCGGCCTGTGTCCGTGACGGAAGTACGGTGGGCTATTGTTTTAGAAGCAAATGTGAGATTTTCTTATGTGCGAAGCTTTGGAATTAGGTCTCTGTTTTTATGGCCTTGAACAA
>JAZODQ010000108.1:0-21704 GCA_045597105.1 Acetatifactor sp. | reverse complement strand
CTCATCCGGCTGATAGGGAAAGAGGACAGGGGACGGGGCCGTAGGGATGTTTTTACCAAGTAATTTAATGTCTTTCATTGTTATTCCTGCTTAGCTTTTTTACTGTAATTTCATATTGTTTTCCACACAAAGCAATTCCACCAGCTCTGCAAATCCCATGCCGTGGGAAGCCTTCAGCAGGATGGTACTATGCTTGGGCAAAAGTTCTTCCGAGGCCAATGCCTCTATAAATTCCTGTTTGGAAGCAAAGTATCTGGCATTCTCTTTGTTTGTCATAACTTCCACTGCTGCCTGGCACATGTGGTAGGATTGCCCACCGATACAAATCAGTAAATCCACGCCCTTCTCCGCCGCATAAGCGCCCACAGAGGCGTGCATTTTGTTTGCATCTTCGCCCAACTCGAACATGTCACCTAAGATAGCCACTTTTTTTGTGTCTGCCAACGCCAATAAATCCAACGCCGCCCGCATGGAAACCGGGTTGGCATTATAGCAATCATCTATTAATGTAAAACATTCTGTCCGGATTAAATTGTTGCGGCCTCCTATGGCTGCAACTTTTTTCATGCCTGCCTGAATCTCCCCGGGCTGTAAGCCCAAAAGCTCCGCCACACAGGCTGCCGCCGTGGCATTCAGCACCATATGCATGCCCGGCAAAGGCACTTCCACGTTATAACTCTCACCGAACGCATTATGTATGACAACTTCGCTTCCCCACAGTCCCTTACTGACCACATCCGTAGCATATACGTCTTTCTGCCCGTCTGTGTTCATACCAAAGAACCTGATTTCACGACCTTCTGCCCCGGTCACAGTCTGTAATTTATCATCATCACCGTTTAAACATATCTTGCCATCTGCGGTCATAAAGTCAAAAATCTCTGTTTTTGCCTGCAGAATACCATCCCTGGTTTTGAGATTTTCCAAATGACACTGTCCGATATTGGTTATCACTGCAATATCCGGTCTGGCCATTTTGCTGAGTCTGTGCATCTCACCAAAATCACTGATGCCCATCTCTACTACTGCCACCTGATGCTCCGGTCTGATTCTAAGCAAAGTGAGTGGTACACCGATTTCGTTGTTATAATTGCCCTGTGTTTTCAGCACATTATATTTTTCGGAAAGTACACCTGCGATAAATTCCTTGGTACTGGTCTTGCCCACACTGCCTGTGATACCGATTACCGGAATTGACAGAGATTTTCTGTAGCACTCTGCAATATCCTTCAGCGCCTGTAAGGTGTCCTCCACCAGAATGTAACTGCCTTCCACACATACCTGCTCCGGCTCCTTCTGCGCGATGACCAGCGCCGTCCCTTTCGCAAATACATCAGGGATAAAGGTATGTCCATCCACACGCTCACCTATCGTAGCGATGAATACGCCACCCGCGGTCACCTGTCTGGAGTCCAGCACCACACTGTCCACCTGTTTATCCATAAAAGCCGGCCCTGACTGCTCATCTTCTTGACCATTGTATATAAGTCGCCCCTTCACGGCCTCTGCAATCTGCCTAATTGTTAAATTCATTTATAATCTACCTTTCCACATTTAAACATGTCCGGGCAATATTTTACCCGGACACATCTCTTAGTCTATACTCAAACTTATACGAATGCCTTACTCAATATCTTCTCACACAGCTGCTCATAACTGATGCCCACCGCTGCTGCCTCCTGGGGTAACAGGGATGTGGGGGTCATACCCGGCAGGGTATTTGCTTCCAGACAATACATATTGCCTTCTCCATCCATCATAAAATCCATCCGGGCATAATTTTTCAGTCGCAGTGCCTTAAATACCTTAACTGCAATCTCCTGCATACGCTTCGTCTGTTCCTCAGACAAATCAGCCGGACAGGTTTCTACCGCACTTCCTGCCTGATACTTATTTTTATAATCATAAAAGCCCTGTTTCGGTGCAATCTCAATCACAGGCAATGCCTCTCCGTCCATAACACCTACGGAGAACTCTCTTCCTACTATGTACTGTTCAATCACTACTTCGTTATCATATTTGAATGCTTCCGCCTTTGCAGCCTCGTATTCTCCTGCATCCTTCGCAAGACACACTCCTACACTGGAGCCTCCGCAGCAAGCCTTGACGATACAGGGAAAAGGCACCTGCACACTTTCCTGCTCGCCTTTTTTCAGGCGTATGCCCACAGGCGTAGGAATGTCATATGCTTTAAAAATATCCTTGGTGATACCCTTATCCATAGCCATGGCTGCACTGACAAAATCAGTGCCGGTATAAGGAATGCCCATGAGCTCAAAGCATGCCTGAATCTTGCCATCCTCACCATTGGCACCATGAAGGGCCATAAATACCGCATCTGCTTCCTGACAAAGCTTCAGTACATTGGGTCCAAAAAAATTCTTGGCGCCATCCGGACGCAGTGCCAGTATCTGCTCCAAATCCGGATTCATTTCGGAAATTGCACTGATATTTTCAGTCCAATCATACTCACGTACAAAAATATCTTCCGTACTTCCCTCATACCCCAAATATACATCCAACAAAATCGCCTGATGCCCATTCTTTTTCAGCGCCTTATATATGCCGCTTCCGGAAATCAGAGAAACATCTCTCTCCGTACTTGTTCCGCCTGCTAATACTACTACTTTCATATCTCTACCATACCTTTCCAAGTATTCTTTTGCATCTAAATATATATATTCGCCAGCTGTGCCAGCAATACCAGACAGCTGCTCTTATCCTCTAACTTCTCGTACATACACTGAGAATCCCTGTTGCGTCCCATCATATAATGAAAAAACTCCTCCTGCACATGATTGTACTGGTAGTTATTCATTACATAATTAGCACAGGCCAGTTCAAATGCCTTTTTCAGCACATCCTGCTCACCGTTATTACGAGGCGAAAGGGGATGCAGTGTATCACTATGCAAATTTGCAATTTCCTCCGCGCGGGCCATCATATTGGACATGAGCACGCTACATAAGTCTATATCGATATCCTTACGGGTCACCAGATAGGTCATGGAACCGTACAGATATTCCACCTGTTCCAGGTAGCTGTCGCTGCTTGCAAAAAATTCAGCCTGCTCCAGTATCTGCTTTTCATAATCCCGCAGTCCCGATGCTCGGTATAGTTCCGTCAAAGCGTAAAAGCTGTCCGCGCCCTTTCTGCCCGTGCTCTGACTGTATAAATTGGAAGCCATTTGCAGACATTGATTCGCATACTTTCTGTCAAAGTTCTGATATAAATAACTGAATTTTGCCAGTACTGCTGCCAGAAAATCTCCCTCCGCCATCTTACTCTGTGCATGTCCCTCTATCCAGTCAGCCACAGTTTGCAGCATGTCCGGTGTCTTGTCTCCATTCCCATCGGGGAAAAGCTCCGGATACCACTCATAGGCAATCAACATCCTGTTAATTGCCTCTAAGCTGATTATTCCATCTATACATTCTGACTCCAGCGCCGTGAGTAGTTCCAGAAAACATTCCGTATATATCTGCTTATCAATGGAAAACCCGACTGATTCACCCACTACATCGCAACGCAAATAGTAATCACCGCTTTTCTCAAAGTCCGTAAAGTTTGCATACGCAATATAGCAGTCACTCTCCGGCTGATACTCCACCTGTGTCAGTTCGCCGCTATACACGACTTCCTCTGTCAAAATATCAATTATTTCAAAATGCTCAGGTAATACCGCTCCCTTTACCACAGCCTCCTTGTCGTTTCCCGACTGATAGCCATGATGATTAACCAGTACATTGGGCTGCATCTCAGGAATGGCATAATCCACAATAGGCGTTTGTTCCATTCCTGCACCGGCGGGTCCCTGATTCATGGGAGCTGTTGTCACATCCGCAGAGCAACCACTTAGGCCAATCATATTCATACATACAATCAGTGCAACCGCACATCCAATGCTCCGCTTCAATTCCTGCCTCCCATGCATTTCATCATGAGACTATTTTATCACGAAATGTACATAAAGCAACAACTTACTACTTAAAAAGTACTTCCGGATTCACAGGTACTCCATCCTTTTCCAACTGCAAGTACAAATTAGCACCTTCTGCACTGTAATAAATACTGGGCTGTGCCACTTTCGCAATGAGACTGCCTTCTGTAACATAACTGCCTACAGTCACACTTACATCGGCCAATTGCCCATAGGTCATGGCATATCCGTCACCCAGGTCCACTACTACGGTCTTACCTGTTTCTCTGCTATCATAAATATTACTTACCTGTCCGTCAGCACAAGCCACCACAGAAGTACCGGGCTCCGCCGCAATTACCATAGCAGGATTATATTTATACTGATCCAGCGTGGTAAAATAAATACTGCTGTCCATACTAAAGGGCAGAATCACTTCTCCTTCCAAAGGTCTGGTGAGGCCATCACCCTCAGAGTAATTCAGCGCCGGACTATTAATAATCTGTGTAGTACCGGCTTCCAATGCACTATCCTGTGATTCTGCTACCTGGGGCTGCTCACCACCCTCAGATACATTCTGTGCTGCATCTCCCGGTACACTTTCCGCTTCCGGCTGCGTCTCACCCTCCGGCTTTACTTCCTCCGCCTTAGCAGGCTTTTTGGCACTACTGTCTTTAGACGGTGTATTCTCCTTTTGCTTATCGGCTTCCTCATCCACAATTACTTTTCCCGCATTATCTTCCAATCGATTCTGTGCAATCTGTTGACTTTTGTTCTCCACACTCTCTTCCAATGCCTGAAAATCAATGGTATAACCATCATCCTGCTTTGCCTGTTCCTGTCCTCTCATATACAGTCCCGTCATCGTCAGCGCAGCTAACACAAAACCGCTTGCTGCCAATATAGCAATTTTTTCTTTCTTCATACTATTTTTCCCAAAACCTTTACGTGCCATAAGCAAATCCTTCCCTTCCGATTTCAATGTATCAGTTCCATTTCCTATTGCATTTAAATGAAAAAAACATCCGGAACACCTCCTGAGAGATATTCCGGAAAATTACTTTTCCTTACAGTTATTGTTACCGAAAGAAAAAAACTTATACAAAACATTTTAAAATACTATTTAACATCATGTAGCTAAATCCAAATGCTGCACTGTTCCCACATTCCCGTTTTCATACAAAAAAACACCTGTGCTTCTGATTGTTGCCTGCAGATTCCCGGCTAAATCTTTTTGTGAAAATTCCGTATCCGCATTACTTAAGCAAATGGCACCCACGCCTTTGTCTGTCAGTCGATAAAGCTTATCCTGTCCATTTTCATCCTTGCACCAGATTTGCAGCTTGTACCAGATATCGTCATCCTCATCTATCCAGCCATCGCCATCTTCATCATACTGCGCCAGCTCCGCAAAACCATCACCGGTTTTGGTGCCAAAAAGCTCACTGCCATTGTTTATCCTGCCATCGCTGTTTTTATCAAGTGCCAGATAACCACTTGCCCCATTCAGCATGGAAATTTCCTCCTCCTGTCCATCACTGTCCAAATCAAAGAAGAAGGTTTGATCCCTCACTGTGGCCACATCTGTGTCCAGATTAATCACTAACGGATCAATGGTTTCAAATGCGGCCAAATCAAGTCTTCCGAAAAAGGTCTGTTCAAATGTGCGGCTCATACCTACATTCATTTGAAACGCAATCTCTCGCCCATCCTTTGTTTTCACAGTACCGGCAGATGAGAAAGATGTACTTTCCTGCTCCTTATAATAGGTTTCCTGCACCAGTGACAGGGACTGCATTCGCACATTTATACCACCCAAAGTCTGGGAACCTGCAGAGGACTGCACTGTCTCTCCCGTCAGGCCTTTTTCGTCCATCCATTCCTTCAGCCGGTCTCTGCGCTGCGCAAATAAAAGTTCAAAAATGTACCGCAGCGTCACTTGACGCAGATTCTCTGCAATACTGCAGTCATCCTGACGAAGCGAAATTCTACTTGAGGATATACCGAAATAATCCTGCCAATCCTGAGATTTGCCGGTGGCCGCACTAGTCTCAGCCACGTTTTCTTCCTCTCCCGGAAGCTGTCCGGATGCCATCTCACCTTGGGTACCTCCTCCTAATGTAGTACCTGTCTGTGCCAGGCTCTCCTGATAATCCATTATCACAAAACGATGAATCGTTGTACTGGAAGCTTTATAGCTTCTGGCGGATTCCATTCCTATTACGCTGGAATCAATTCTCAAATTCTACCTCCATTTCTTTTTTGAAATTGTGAAAAAAAGACGGAATCCATGCATCAAATCCTTTCTGCATAAATTCCGTCCCTGGTCGTCTTGTAATATGTTTATCGACATTCCGAGCCAAAACTTTAGGTGTATTCTATTTTAAAGAGATGCCCTGTTCCCTTGCCAGCTTTAATAACATCAGATTGGCAATGGTATCCTTGAGAAGAATCAGATTGTGACTCATAGGATTTATAACCAAACCTACCGCTTCACTCTTTCTTCCTGCGTCATCTTCTTTCAGCAACATAGCCACATAGTCTTCAAACTTGAGTGCGAAAACATTAGGGCTGCTTTCCTTCAAATACAGCTGCAATTCATCCATATCTGTGAAAGCCATAAAATATTTATCCCCTTCTTTGGATTTCAGCAAAGGAAATGATACCTGGCTACCGGAAGGAATGCGCTTTACCCCATCCTCTCCTACTACCGGAGGGGGATCAATTTCCACAGGTGCCACAAATGTTGCTTTCATTATTTCCTGAACAAAAGCCTCTCTATGTTCAGGCGTATCTTCTGCTTTCATAAGCTGTATTGTACCTACCAGCATAGGGTTGGTAATACCTTTATCATATTTCATATTCGGTTCCTTTCTACCGTTGGCTTACACACGGTTATAGTTAATCAGGCAACCCTTCAGGATAATCTGACGCTCTTCATCGGTCAGTTCACCCAGTTTCAATGTAAACTCTTTCATCGCGCCCGCTTTAACCACATATGCTTTTATCTCGTCATGCTTCTCTTCTACCGCAGTTTTAACGCCGGGAATAAAGAGATAATCCATATTTTCAAAAGGTAAAGCACCTTCCTGGATGAGGAAAGGAAGCATACCCCAGTTAATCAGATTGGAACGATATCTCTTGGTCGCATATTCATTTGCAATATTTGCCCATCCGCCAAGTACCTTCTGGCAGGATGCCGCCTGCTCACGTGCAGAACCGTCACCGGGTTTCACTGCAAAAATCGTAGAACCGAAACCTACATTACCCTTGCCTGTTTCAGGGAAGGACTTCTTGACGGTTTCCATTACTGCATCCAGACCTAATTCAGGACAGCTTTCCACAGGACACTTATCAGCCATTACAGCCTCCTGTGCCGCACGCATCTCTTTTGCACGGCCTACATACAGAGGATCCTTACGGCTCAGAGTAAACTCTGCCAGTCCCAGAGGATTGGAACGATAAGAGCTGGTTTCACCGGAGGGAATCAGTTCATCTGTAGTAGTTACAGGATCATGTATCTCACTTACCACACGCAGTACCAGATTCTCCGGAAGCTCGCACATAGCGGGCCAGTCCTTGATATTGGGGCCGAACTGAATCTCCACATCAGGATCTGCAACACCCTTGGAATCAAATACACGGTTAGCGTAAATATTACTGTCAAAATGATATTTATATTTGCCCATGCTGCCGTCAAAGTCAGTAGCAGGAGTAAGTACACCCTTGTTTGCTGCTGTAGCTGCAATGGAACGTGCATCCATAAGGGCCACAGAGGAAATCTGACCGCTCTGCAGCTTGGAACCTTCACGGTTAGGGAAGTTTCTGGTGGAATGTCTGATACTGAATGCATTATTTGCAGGAGTATCACCTGCACCGAAGCAGGGGCCGCAGAATGCAGTCTTCATAACAGCACCGGTCTCTAAAATAGTAGCTGCACAACCATTCTTAATCAGTTCCATATATACAGGCATGGAAGCAGGATATACACTTAAGGTAAATCCGTCGGAACCGATGTATTTGCCCTTTAAGATATCCGCTGCAGCACAGATGTTTTCAAATCCGCCACCTGCACAGCCTGCAATAATACCCTGATCAACTACAAACTTGCCATTCTTTACCTTATCTCTCAGACTATACTCTACTGCACCATCCAAGCTTACAAGTGCACGCTTTTCAGTCTCTGCCAGGATATCCAGCAGGTTTGCGTTCAGTTCTTCGATGGTGTATGTATTGCTGGGATGGAAAGGCATTGCAATCATAGGACGAACCTTGTCCAAATCAACGATAATCATACCGTCATAGTATGCCACCTCACCGGGGCTTAACTCCGCATACTCTTCACTTCTTCCATGGATCTCATAGAATTCCTTAATCTCGTCATCTGTTTTCCAGATAGAGGATAAACAGGTGGTCTCGGTAGTCATTACATCGATACCGATACGGAAATCAGCGCTTAAGTTAGCTACGCCGGGGCCCATGAATTCCATTACTTTATTCTTAACAAAACCATTCTTAAATACTGCACCGATAATAGCCAGTGCCACGTCCTGAGGACCAACACCCATCACAGGTGAACCCTTCAGATACACACCTACCACACCGGGCATATTGATATCATAGGTCTGGTTCAAAAGCTGCTTTACAAGCTCGGGACCCCCCTCACCCATTGCCATGGTACCCAGTGCACCATAACGGGTATGGGAATCAGAACCCAGAATCATCTTGCCGCCGCCTGCCAGCATTTCACGGGCAAACTGGTGGATAACTGCCTGATGAGGGGGTACATATACACCACCGTACTTCTTAGCACAGGAGAGACCAAACATGTGGTCATCCTCATTAATCGTACCGCCTACCGCACACAGGGAATTGTGGCAGTTGGTAAGTACATAAGGCATGGGGAACTTCTGAAGTCCTGAAGCTCGTGCAGTCTGGATAATACCTACAAAGGTAATGTCGTGACTGGTAAGCTTATCAAAACGGATTTTCAGCTTATCCATGTTGCCGGAGGTATTGTGCTCCGCCAAAATATTATATGCAATTGTCTGCTTTACAGCTTCTGCCTTGGATACATCCTTGCCGGTTTTGCTCTTAATCGCAGCTACCGCCTCCGGAGTATCTTCAATAATCTCGGTCCCATTTACTAAATAGGCGCCGCCATTTAATAACTCAATCATACTACTTTTCCTCTCTTCTCAAGTTGTCTGTCCATAACTAACAACATTACCAATAATTATAATAAAAACCCGAGGCTTATGCAACGGGTTTTTCTATTTATTCTTTTTAACCGTCCTCTTAATATGTACCGTTTGTCCAAGCATCTGCAAAATCTTTTGTCCAATATTGCTTTGGTAAAAGCATAACGGATTCACAATATTCCGGTGCAGCCAGAATCGGGATAAACCCGTTCTTTAATATTTTACAAGGCATGTGTTTACGGAATAATACAAAAGGCTGAAACCGCATATCCATATTATTTCCTTCCGTTGTCATTAACTGAAACGGAACCACTGTACGCTCATACTCATCCCGGATCAATCGCACAATTTCTTTCATATGTTCCGGTACCGGTCGTCTCGTATCGTACTTGTAAGAATAGAGTTCCCTTGCAATTCCACCTAACATCTCAGGATTACAGTCACCGGTCTGTGTAGTTGAATAAACTAAGCACGCAGCACAGTCTCTACCCGGAAAACGCTTAAACGCAATCGCATTTGCCTGTACGATTTGCGCATAGTATACTTGTCCCTTTTCAAAAAGCAGGTCTTTTTCATCATATATTTTATGTAACGGATCCATCTTGGTCATCCATAACGGATAGGGCAATTTTTTTAACTGTAATGGCTTTCTTGCATAATTTGCCCGCATTTCTTCTAACTCTCTTTGATAATTCATATCCTTTTTCATCCTTCCCTTTAAGACATTGCAAAGTCAATGGAATAGCCTAAATGTTTTGTACCATTCCAAACCTTAATGTCTTTATCAAAAAAGTTCATACAGCATATGCCGTATGAACTTTTTCCAAGTAATTATTTTAAAACAACCTTGTCTAAGTGCCAGATTTCATCCACGTACTGTTTAATGGTTCTGTCAGAGGTAAACTTACCGGAGCATGCCACATTTAAGATAGCACTTCTTGCCCAATTTGCCTCATCCTTATATGCCTGCTCAACCTTCTTCTGTGCCTCCGCGTAAGACTTAAAGTCCTTGAGGATAAAGTAGGTATCAGCTTTCGCTGTATTCTGTGTATTTAACAACGAATTATACAGAGGACGGAACAGTTCTGTATCATAGGGAGAATAGGTTCCGTTAATCAATTGCATTAACACCTTACGGATATCCTGATCGGAATTAAAAATTTCCATAGGATTGTAACCGCCGTTATTCTCATAGTTGATAACCTCGTCAGAGGACAAACCAAAGATGAATGCGTTCTCTTCGCCTACTTCTTCCACGATTTCCACATTGGCACCATCCATGGTACCGATGGTAAGTGCACCGTTTAACATAAACTTCATATTACCGGTACCGGAAGCCTCCTTGCTGGCTGTGGATATCTGTTCGGATACATCTGCTGCCGCAAAGATAATCTCTGCATTGGAAACATTGTAGTTTTCGATAAATACCACTTTAAGCTTGCCGTTAATGGACGCATCATTATTTACCACATCTGCTACAGAATTAATCAGTTTGATGGTCAACTTTGCATTATGATAACCAGCTGCCGCCTTCGCACCGAAGATGAAAGTTCTGGGGTAGAACTCCATATCAGGATGCTCTTTGATTTCATTGTACAAATACATAACATGTAAAATATTCAGCAACTGCCTCTTGTACTCGTGGAGACGCTTTACCTGTACGTCGAATATGGAGCGGGGATCCACATCAATACCGTTGTGCTCTTTGATATACTTGGCCAGACGCACCTTATTCTGATATTTGATATTCATGAATTCCTGCTGTGCCTTGGCATCGTCAGCATATACCTTCAAGCGGCTGATCTGAGGCAGGTCTGTCACCCACTCATTACCCACATGTGCGCTTACCCAGTCTGCCAGCAGAGGATTTCCATGCTTTAAGAATCTTCTCTGGGTGATACCATTGGTCTTATTATTAAACTTCTCAGGATACATCTCGTAAAAGTCACGAAGCTCCTGTTTCTTTAAAATCTCGGTATGCAGTCTGGCAACACCATTTACGGAATAGCCTGCTACAATAGCCAGATGTGCCATCTTCACCTGTCCGTCATAAATAATAGCCATCTTGCGAATCTTATCCTGTACATTCACGTCTTCCACGCCACTGTACTTTTTCTCGATGTCCAGAATAAATCTACGGTTGATTTCTTCCACAATCTGATATACTCTGGGCAACAGTCTGGAAAACAGCTCGATAGGCCATTTTTCCAATGCTTCTGCCATAATAGTATGATTGGTATATGCACAGGTCTTGATGGTCACTTCCCATGCTTCCTCCCAGGTCAGATAGTAATCATCCATCAGAACACGCATTAACTCTGCAATAGCTACGGTAGGATGGGTGTCATTAAGCTGGAATGTCACCTTTTCATACAGCTTGCGTACATCCTTATGCTTTCTCATATACTTCTCTACTGCCTCCTGAACGGATGCAGAGATAAAGAAGTACTGCTGTTTCAGACGCAGTTCCTTACCTGCATAATGATTATCATTGGGGTAAAGTACCTCTACAATATTTCTTGCCAGATTTTCCTGCTCCACTGCCTTCTGGTAATCGCCCTTGTCAAAGGAATCCAAATGGAAACACTCAACAGCCTCAGCATCCCAGATACGCAGGGTGTTTACGATACCATTGCCATAACCCACGATAGGGAAATCAAAAGGAATCGCTCTTACGGACTGATAACCCTCCTGGGTAAATACACCACGGCCGTTCTCATCCGTATGTACATTTACATAACCGCCGAATTTAACGATTTTAGCATATTCAGGTCTGCGAAGTTCGAAAGGATTGCCGTCCACCAGCCAGTTGTCAGGTACCTCTACCTGATAACCATCCTTGATCTGCTGCTTAAACATACCATAGCGGTAACGGATACCACAGCCGTATGCCGGATAACCCAGTGTAGCCAGGGAATCCAGAAAGCATGCCGCCAGACGTCCCAGACCGCCGTTACCAAGCGCCGCATCGGGCTCCTGGTCCTCGATTACATTCAGGTCCAGCCCCAGTTCTTCCATAGCAGTCTTGATTTCATCCATTGCCTGTAAATTAATGATGTTATTGCCAAGTGCACGTCCCATCAAAAACTCCATGGACATATAGTAGACCATCTTGGGGTCTTCCTTCTCGTAAGCCTTCTGGGTCTCCATCCAGTTCTCCACAATCTGATCCTTTACAGCATAGGATACTGCCTGGAAAATCTGCTGGGGAGTTGCCTCCTCCAGCGTTTTACGATACAGTGTTCTCACATTATACAGAACACTTTTTTTAAATAGTTCCTTATCAAATTTTGCTCTCTTATCATTGGTTCCTTTTGTTGTCATCTGCATTCTCCATTCCTTTGAAAAATGATTAACTCTTCATAAAGTACATTATACCCCAAACCAATCTATATTCCAACTTTTATTTACACACGCTGGATGGAAATACTTGCCTTCTCGCCATTAATATCCCAATCCTTGGTCACAGCATAGGTTTCACCGCTTACAATACTGTCCGCCAAAACCTTTCCGGCAATGGCATCTTTATTTGCTTCTACAATACCTGCCAGCTTTGCATTGTCGTTTACGGATACTCTGATATGGTCCATTACCTCAAAGTCAGCTTCCTTACGCATGGTCTGAATCTTGCTGATTATTTCATATACGTAACCCTCTTCAATCAGCTCATCTGTCAGATTCGTATCCAGTACTACAGTTGCCACATTATCAGCCTCTGTTACATAGCCTTCCTTCTGGGCAATGTTGATCAGCAGGTCTTCTTCCGTCAGTTTTACTTCCACGCCGTCTACATCAAAGGCGATGAAGCCGTTTGCCTTCAGGTCATCCATTGCCGCATTACCATCGATGGCAGCCAGAGTCTTCTGGATGCCGCCCATCTGCTTGCCGTATTTAGGACCTACGGTACGCAGCTGAGGCTTGAAAGTATAAGAGGTAAACTCTCTCACATCATCAGTAAATACTACATTCTTTACATTCAGCTCATCACGGATAATTTCCTGATAGAACTCATCCAGCATGAAAGGAGCCTTGATAAACATATTGCCGATGGGCTGACGATTCTTGATTGTTGCAGCATTTCTGCAGGCACGGCCCATTACCACTGCCTTCAGAACATTTTCCATATCGCTTTCCAGCTTGGTATCAATCCATGCATCGTTTGCTACGGGGAAGTCACACAGATGTACACTTTCAGGTGCGTTTGCATCAATGCTTCTTACCAGATTCTGATAAATATCCTCTGTCATGAAAGGAATCATAGGTGCCGCAGTCTTAGCGATGGTTACCAGTGCTGTATACAGAGTCATGTACGCATTAATCTTATCCTGCTCCATACCCTTAGCCCAGAAACGCTCACGACCACGTCTTACATACCAGTTACTCATCTCATCTACAAAGGAATCCAGTGCTCTTGCAGCCTCAGGGATTCTGTAATTGCCTAAATGGTCATCCACTGCCTTCACTACGGAATTCAGCTTGGACAAAAGCCACTTATCCATAACCGGTAATTTATCATATTCCAAAGTATATTTGGAAGCATCAAATCCATCAATATTCGCATAAAGCACGAAGAACGCATAGGTATTCCACAGGGTACCCATGAATTTGCGCTGTCCTTCCTGTACAGCCTTACCATGGAAACGGTTGGGCAGCCAGGGTGCGGAATTGATATAGAAGTACCATCTGATGGCATCTGCTCCGTAGGTCTCCAGTGCATCGAAAGGATCCACCGCATTACCCTTGGACTTACTCATCTTCTGACCATTCTCATCCTGTACATGTCCCAGTACGATTACGTTCTCGTAAGGTGCCTTGTTAAACAGCAGTGTGGACTCTGCAAGCAGGGAGTAGAACCAACCACGGGTCTGGTCTACTGCCTCGGAAATAAACTGAGCCGGGAATTGCTGCTCAAATAAATCTTTATTTTCAAAAGGATAGTGATGCTGTGCAAAAGGCATTGCTCCTGAATCAAACCAGCAGTCAATTACCTCGGGTACACGGTGCATTTCCTTGCCACATTCAGGACAGGGAATAGTCACTGCATCGATATAAGGTCTGTGCAGTTCTACTTTCGCATTCTCAGGATTACCGCTGAGCTCTGCCAGTTCTGCTCTGCTGCCGATACTATGCTGATGTCCGCATTCACATTCCCAGATATTTAAGGGAGTTCCCCAATAACGGTTACGGGAAATCGCCCAATCCTGTACATTTTCAAGCCAGTCACCGAAACGCCCCTTACCGATTGATTCAGGAATCCAGTTAATAGTATTGTTATTACGAATCAAGTCTTCCTTTACCGCAGTCATCTTGATATACCAGGATTCTCTTGCATAGTAAATCAAAGGAGTATCACATCTCCAGCAATGAGGATAACTGTGCTCGAATTTGGGAGCCTCATATAACAATCCTTTTGCTTCCAAATCCTTCAAAATCATCGGGTCTGCTTTCTTTACAAATACACCTGCATAATCAGTCTCTGCAGTCATCTCACCCTTACCGTCTACCAGCTGTACGAAGGGCAGGTCATAATTACGGCCTACCTTAGCATCATCCTCACCGAATGCGGGGGCGATATGTACCACACCGGTACCGTCTGTCAGCGTAACATATCCGTCACAAACTACGAAATGTGCTTTTTTATTCTGCTTTTTGATGATTTCATTTGCATAATCAAAGAGAGGGACATACTCTTTGTACTCCAGGTCCTTACCGGTCATGGTTTCCAGCACTTCATATGCCTTTACTCCGTTTTCTGCATCACCCAGTTTGCCCAGTACAGTATCAAGCAGTGCCTGTGCCATGTAATAAACATTGCCGTCAGCCGCCTTTACCTTTGCATAGGTTTCCTCAGGATTCACACAAAGTGCCACGTTGGAGGGTAATGTCCAGGGAGTGGTGGTCCATGCCAGGATGTAAGCATCCTCTTCTTTTACCTTGAAACGTGCGATTGCAGAACGTTCCTTTACATCCTTATAGCCCTGTGCCACTTCCGCACTGGATAAGGGTGTCCCACATCTGGGGCAGTAAGGTACAATTTTAAAGCCCTTATAAAGTAATTTCTTATCCCAGATTTCCTTAAGCGCCCACCATTCGGATTCAATATAATCATCATGATAGGTAACGTAAGGATCGTCCATATCTGCCCAGAAACCAACAGTACCGGAGAAATCCTCCCACATACCCTTGTACTTCCATACGCTTTCCTTACATTTATTGATGAAGGGCTCCAGACCGTAGCCTTCAATCTGCTCCTTACCATCCAGCCCCAGAAGCTTTTCCACCTCGATTTCCACAGGCAGACCGTGGGTATCCCATCCTGCCTTACGGGGTACCATATAGCCCTTCATGGTGCGGTATCTGGGAATCATATCCTTAATAACACGGGTCAGCACGTGACCGATATGGGGCTTACCGTTTGCGGTAGGCGGTCCGTCATAAAAAGTATAGGTAGGGCCCTCCTTACGACTTTCCATACTCTTCTCAAAGATATCATTGTCCTTCCAGAACTGCTCTACGTTTTTTTCTCTCTCAACAAAATTTAAATTCGCTGATACCTGTTTGTACATAGCTTTTCCTTCCTTTCTGCGCTCTCGCGCCTATCCTTTAGAAACTCTTCGTATTTCTAAATGTTTCGCGGCGCTCGTAAATAGCCTTGCCAGCAAGCTATTTTTCTCACTACTCGCGAAAAAAAAGCTCCGTCCTGTAAAAGGACGAAGCCATTCATAATGCATCGCAACCACCAATTACAACATACGTTTTCAATCCGGCAATTTGATTCTCCCTGGTTGAAAATTATATGGTATCCGATAACGGCGGATTGCCGTCTGGGACTACTGGTACTTGTCATACTTTCCTTTGGTCCCGGCTGCTCAGAAGTGATTTTCCAAGAATCCCTACTTAGTCCGGTCTCGCACCAACACCGGCTCGCTGCGCTTTTTAGGATAAATGTACTCTCTTCGTCGTTGCATTTTACAATTAAGAGCATTTTAAATCCATTTTTGGCAATTGTCAAGCTTGCTTTCGTTTTTTAGTGATATTATAATTAATGTATACCACTACACTATCGCATTTTCCCATAGCGCAGTGAAAAGGAGGGCTTTCTATGAAATCAGACGGAAAAGGTAAAATCGCATATACATTACATGTCATCAATATTCTTCCAATGATTTTTCTTTGTATTCTAATTATTGCGCTGACTGAACATAGTGTAGGGAGCGCAATGCACAAAGAAGTGGAAAAATCACTAAAGAGTATATCAGGAAATATTATACAAATGCTTGATATAGCTTATCCCGGTGATTACACCCTGAAAGGTGAGGTATCCTATTCCATATACAAAGGCGACCACGACCTGACCAATGATTATGCTATAGTGGACACCATTAAATCTAACACGGGCTTGGATGTTACCCTGTTCTACCAGGACACCCGTATCCTTTCCACTATCCGTAATAACAACGGCGAACGTATCAGAGGTTCCGCCGCACCGGCCACGGTTATACAGGATGTCCTCATCAATGGTAAATCCTGCTTTTATAACAATACGATTATTTACGGCAACAGCTTCTTTTCCTACTATACCCCCCTTTATAATTCCGACGGTTCTATTGCAGGCCTACTCTTTGTAGGAAAACCCACTGCAGAGGTAAATGCTGCCATACAGCAATGTGCAATCCCGTTAATCATTGCGGTCGTAGCTGTTATCCTTGTTATTACTTTGTTTACGCTGATTTTTACCAGAAAATTTGTATCCGATTTGTTAAAGATACGCCTCTTTCTTTTGGATGTTTCTTCTGGCGAGATGAATGCAGTACTTGATAAATCCGTTCTGCGACGAAACGATGAACTGCGTGACATTGGCTTCAGTGCCATAAATATGCAACGCTCCCTCAGTTCCCTGATCGAGCGTGACCCTCTGACACAGCTGTATAACAGACGATATGCCAACAGAAAGCTAAAAGAAATCATGAGCAAGTCCAGACAAAATGCCACTGCTTTCACCATTGCCATGGCAGACATTGATTATTTCAAAAAAATCAATGATACCTACGGTCATGACGGCGGAGATACAGTACTTCAGAAAATCTCTGAGCTGCTTCGCAGCAAAATGCGCCTGCACGGTTTTGTGGCCAGATGGGGCGGAGAAGAATTCTTGCTGGTCTTTGACCACTCCGATGCAGATACTGCTTACAATATATTAAACGAACTGATGCAGGAAATACGTGAACTGGAAATTCCTTATAAAGACCAGATTATCAGAGTTACCATGACCATAGGAATGGCCGCAGCAGATACTGACAACATGGACGAACTTATAAAAATTGCCGATGAGAAACTCTACACCGGCAAAGCAGCAGGCCGAAACCGTATTATTTCATAAACGTAAACTTTGTGCTAAAAACACCCCTCACAATGGTGCAAAATATGCGGCTGCGCCGCATAGCAGAAATCCTTAGATTTCTGCTTTATTCCTCCATCTGCCTGCCTAAGAATACGGCAGCCGCCTGGGCAAGCTTTAAATCGGTTTCTCCCAGTTTTTTACGATTATCACTTTCCAACAATACAACGGAACCTATCACATCGCCCTGACATATAATCGGGGCGATTATTTCATGCACATAATCCAATGTCATATCACTGCAGATATATGTGAAGCTTCTTTCGCCACGTGTAGAGATAAATATATCCCTTTGTTCAATCTTCTCCTCCAACCCGGCACTGATTTCCTGATTTAAAAGCATTTTACATCCACCTGCAGCCGCAATGAACTGCTCACGATCCGTAATCAGCACCATATGCCCCGACACCTGAGCCATACTCTCTGCGTACTGCTGGGCAAATGCAGTCATCTCACCGATAGGAGAATATTTTTTCAAAATAACCTGCCCCTCTTTATCTGTGAATATCTCCATCGGATCACTTTCCCTGATGTGCATGGTTCTGCGAATTTCCTTTGGAATTACAATTCTCCCCAAATCATCTATACGGCGTACAATACCTGTTGCTCTCATACTTTCTCCTTTCATGGAGAAAATTTTTGCTTAACACGCAAAATAAAAATTCCTCCATTTGCAAATTCTAGTTTGATCCTAGTATCTGTAAATGGTGGAATTTTATACCTTGAAATTTCCTGTAATTCAATATTTTACATTTTCTGCATCTGTGCGTAGTATTGGCGAATGAACAATTTTTGATTAATCTCCATAAGTATATGTTCCGCTTATATGCCCATAAGAAATTATATTGCCGCTTGTGCCCTCCACTGCTTCATCAAGAGACAGAACATTTTCCTTGAATTTCAAATTCGAATTGTTAAATGCTCCCTTTGCTCTTTCTACAGGCTGCTTTATTGCAATAACATATATTTCATAATTATGTGTACCACCGGGAGGATATGGTCCGATATATTCACCCTTAGGCGCCCATCCCTGAGGGATATTGTTTTCCGTCACATTATTGGACTTCCAATGAATCCAGTCGCCGGCTGTAGTATCAACCATATATATGACATAACATTCTGCGCCGGGAACAGCTTCCCATGTGAGCTGAGGAGAAACATTTGCTCCTTTCTCTGTATTCGTAATAATCGTATCCCATACACCATCATGCAAATCCTCGGAAGATATTTCAAATTTACTGATGCCACTCTCATTGAAAATATCGTTACTTACTGCCTCATCCGGTGCAGAAGCTTCAGTTCCTTCTACAACCTTACTTTGCGTTTCAGCAGCACCGGCATTATCCCCGGAGCTGCCACATCCTGTGGTTCCCAAGAGCAGCATACTCCCCATAATGTATATTATAATTGATTTTTTTAACAGTTTCATAATACCCCTCTTTCTGTATAGTTTTAATTCATCCCAAATCCTTCACATATGTAATTTTTTACCATGCAGCAGCCTTATATTCTTCCTCCGTAAAAGGCAAATCTGCTTTTTCAATTTTTTCAAAATCGCTCAGTACAACTTCCGTCTCTCTTTCCTGGTCAACCAGTATCTTTAATATTATTGTCCCTGTTGCTGATACACTACCTCCTGAAACGTGTATTCTTTCTATCTTCATTTCACCATCCTTCACGGTAGCCATTGCACCAAGAATTGTTGTAGCAAACTCTGCCTGCCCCGGATTATTGCCGTTTTGCTTTGCACTTGTATTAAAAAATTCAATCGTATCTCGCAATCTGATATAGGTATCTCCATCTGCCGTACTCATCTTCCAGCACGTTCCGCCTAATTTTTTATGGTCGATTTTCCATTTTTTGAATTCTTCACTTGTGGCTGTCCATTTCAAGGTTGTAGCATCTCTTTTGTATGTAACTGACATTTCAATTGTTTGTGGCAATATTTTAAACGGATCTGCTCCTTCCGCCACAACAACAACTGTGTCTATAACATCATATTTGCCGCCCTCAGAGGTATCCGCTTCCGTCCTCTCAACAGTATGTGACTGAAATGTTAAACCCTGAAAACCGTCTCCCATTAAATCTTCAACCATTTGTTCAGCCGGCACTTGAATATTGTACTGTTCGTAAGATTCAAGTACTTTACATGTTTCATTTACATTGTACTCTTTACCTGACTCTACAACACTGATTTTCTCTGCACAGGATGTCAAAAAAACTCCTATCATTGCAGTAAGTGCCAAACAGATTGTTCTTTTCTTTGCTTTGTTAAAATCCTTTCTCATTTCTCTCCTACTTTCCCTTAAATACTTTGTTATATATTACGAAAATAGGATATCATTAATCTTTCAAATACTATAAGAAACATCTGCACGAAAAACAGTAATATTCGCACAAATTTTCCGGCCGCATCAAGAAAAGCTCTCTCTGTATTTTGAAGGTGTTACTCCTGTTTGTTTCTTAAATACCTTAATGAAATAATTAGAATCCGCATATCCGACCCTGTTTGAGATTTCTGCTATCTGAAGCTCCGTCTCCGCAAGCATGATTTGGGCAAGATTCACTTTCATTTTTACAAAATAATTGAGACATGTCATAGAAGTCTCTTTAATAAACAATTCATTCAAACGGTTACGGTTAATAGAAAATTCTTTCATAATATCTTCCAACGAAACCTTATCTCCGATATGCTCACTCAGATATTGTATAATCTCACTTACCATATCATCACTGATAGAATCGTTTGCTCCCGCATACGTTGCACACAAATCACTGATTGCTTTCACATCATCCTGCTTCTCATTTACCACATGAGCAGCGGGTTTTGCACAAACATAACTGATAAAACTCAGTAGTTCTATCAAATATGATCTGCTCCGGCATGGCCAATAGCCATCGCTTTGCTGCGTCAGTTCATGATTCATAAGACGGATAATCTTTAAAATTCTGGCATAAGCAGACAGGCCTGGTATCAGTACTGTATTTGACTTATTGGGTTCCTTATTAAAAGATTTTATCAGTAGATAGTCCTGATAAATGGTTCTTCCGAATTCCGTTTCAAACTCTCCCGAACTAATACGCTCAGGCGTGAATTCCTCCCGAACCTCCGTTGTTTTCAAAAAAACAGTTGTAGTGGAAACTCCTTTTCCCGGAGAAAAAGAAACTTCTTCGTCTGTCAGCATGAATATTGCGGGAGCCGTGACACTTTTCTTTAAACCGCCGCTCTCAAAGGAAATTGTCCCCTCATCCAAGGCAAGAATTTTGTATGTATCCTTATCATTGATTAATTCAGGAATCCCTTCACACTGACAAACAAAAATATGTACAATCCGATCCCATGAGGGGTCATGACTTCTGGTAAACAATTCCATTTTATTCCTCCTTTTAGAATACACAAAGCATACTTTGCGCGCCTTCCTTTTCCTCCTTTACATACTAACATACAGTTCTGAATCGTGCAATGCAGTACATCTTCATAGCAAAACTGCCACGTCAACATTCTGACGTGGCAGTTATTCTTGTTTGATATACAAATTATTCTATTGTTTCATCTACATCCTTCACATAAACCGCTGCAAGCTGTTCTTCCAGTTCTGATTCTTCTCTTTTCGCTTTGTGATTCTTAACCACAAACAACACAACCACAGCGATAAGAACAAGCAGTGCGGGAACATCCCACCAGGTAAAGTGAAGAACTGTATGGTCAATAATATATTGCATATTCCGCATCTCCTTTCTTATTCACCGGTCACAGCACCCGTCTGCCGTATCATGTCTGCCAGTCTCTTTTCAAAAGCTTCTTCACGCTTTTTCTGTTTGCGCCAATGAACAACTCCTACAATCACCATTACCACTGCAACGATAATCGCAGGCAGGGTCCAAAAGCACATGTCCCATGTTTCATGCAAAAATTCATATAAATTGTACCACATGCTGATTACCCCCTATTCTTCCACTGGTTTTCTTCCAGTTTTGCTTTCAGCTCAAATATTTCTTCCTGATGCTTCTTCATCTGCTTGGTATATGCAATCAGAATCACACATGCTGCCAGCAGTAACAGGAAACTTGTAATATTACAATAATGATCACCCAACTGCATATTTGCCAAAGGGATTTCCTTGTCGCCAATAGGCACCAACTGTGCATTACCGTTTTCATCAATAAACACTACTGCATCCGTAGG
>JAZODQ010000107.1:0-10655 GCA_045597105.1 Acetatifactor sp. | reverse complement strand
TCGCCAATGAGCGTTTATATGTAGAAGATGGCAAAGTGAGGTTCAAATAATGAAGGTATTAATTGTAGGCGGTGGCGGAAGAGAGCACGCAATTGCAATCAGTATGAAGAAAAGCAAGAGAGTGGAAAAACTCTATTGTGTACCGGGCAACGCAGGTATTGCACAGATTGCAGAGTGTGAACCTTCTATCGGCGTAATGGAATTTGATAAGATAGTAGCATACGCTAAGGCAAAAGAAGTGGATTTGGTATTTGTGGCACCGGATGATCCTCTGGTAGGCGGTCTGGTGGATGCCCTGGAAGCAGCAGGCTTAAGAACTTTCGGACCCAGACAGAATGCGGCAATCCTGGAAGGAAGCAAGGCGTTTTCCAAGGACTTGATGAAAAAATACAATATTCCCACTGCGGCATATGAAAACTTTGATGATCCGGAGGCGGCGCTTGCATATTTGGAAACTGCAGAAATGCCTATTGTTTTAAAGGCTGATGGTCTGGCTCTGGGTAAGGGTGTTTTGATTTGCAATACACTGGAAGAAGCTAAAGCGGGCGTAAAGGAAATTATGCTGGATAAGCATTTTGGAAGTGCAGGAAACCGTATGGTTGTGGAGGAGTTCATGACCGGACGAGAGGTTTCCGTATTGTCCTTTGTAGACGGCAAAACCATTAAGACCATGACCTCTGCCCAGGACCACAAGCGTGCAATGGATGGAGACCAGGGATTAAATACCGGCGGTATGGGTACTTTTTCACCCAGCCCTTTCTATACAGAGGAAGTAGATGAATTCTGTAAAAAGTATATTTATCAGGCGACTGTGGACGCAATGGCGGCTGAGGGAAGAGAGTTCAAGGGAATCATTTTCTTTGGTCTGATGTTAACACCCAAGGGCCCCCGCGTGCTGGAATATAATGCACGTTTCGGTGATCCGGAAACCCAGGTTGTTCTTTGCAGAATGAAGAACGACATCATGGATGTAATCGATGCCTGTATCGATGGTACATTGGAGCAGATAGATTTGCAGTTTGAAGATAATGCGGCGGTATGTGTAGTACTTGCCAGTGAGGGATATCCTGTGTCCTACGAAAAGGGCTTTGTAATTGAAGGTCTGGAGAAGTTTGATGATGCAGATGGTTATTATTGTTATCATGCAGGTACCAAGCAGACCGAAAAGGGTATTGTGACCAACGGCGGTCGTGTGTTGGGAATCACTGCAACAGGCTCGGATTTGAAGCAGGCGCGTGCAAACGCATATGCTGCTACCGAGTGGGTTTCTTTTGCAAACAAGTACATGCGTCATGACATCGGCAAGGCAATTGACGAGGCATAAGGAGTCTATGGATAACTTAGGATTATTTAATGAATATAATATTCCATACAGATGCAAAGAATGTGGTGGCGTCATGGTGTTCAAAGGCGTGGGCGAGTATCGGTGTGAAGACTGCATGGCCGTGGACTATGATGACTATGGTAAGGTGCGCCGATATATCGAAAAGCATAGTGGCGCAACGGCATATGAAATTGAATGTGCAATTGGCGTGTCTCAGAAAAAAATCCGAAACATGTTGCGTGAAAAGAGGATTCAGATTGCTGCGGATTCCAAGAGTTTTTTGCGTTGTGAGCTCTGTGGGAAATCAATACGCTGTGGTCAATTCTGTGATGAATGTGAAATAAAGTATCATCGTGCTATTGAAGCGAAGCAAAGAGAACTCTTACGCGGGGACAAGAAAGGTATTGGTATGGGTAAGAGCGGTGACGAAGGGCACAGGCGATTCATGAGAAAGGAAGACTAAGGAAATGAAGAGTAGAAAATATTGGGGGATGAAAGCATTGTTGGGTATGCTGTCGCTGATTCTGGTGATGGCAGCAGGACTGTTCCTGGAGAGTTTTTCCATGATCAGTCTGGCAGCAGGAAAAGGTAAGGTTACCGGTAGCAGTGTTAATGTGCGTAAAGAAGCAAACGCAACCAGTGAAGTAGTAACCGGCGCTGTGCAAAACGATGTTGTAACAGTAAACGGCCAAGTAACCGGCAGTGACGGTAATGTATGGTACAAGGTAGAGATTAATGGTGCAGAAGGTTATATTCGTTCAGATTTAATGAGTGTAACCGAAGACGGTGCTACTGACTTACCTGCGCAGATAACTGCAAATGTGACCAAGGTAGTGCCTGTCGGTGCAAAGGTAACAAACGGTCAGATGATTCGCGTACGAAGTGATGCTTCCACGGAAAGCAGCATTGTAACCACTGTGCAGAACGGTACCGAACTGACTGTAATCGGACAGGCTACCGGCAGTGATGGCAAGGTATGGTATCAGGTGAAGTTTACAACAGACGGTAGTGAGAAGACCGGCTTTATCAGAGAGGATTATGTGAATCTTTCCGGTAATGTAGTGCCTGAGACAGAGGCACAGCCGGAGACTCCGGATGAACCCGAGGTACAGGATCCTGTGCCGGAAGCACCTGCGGTAGAAGAAACCAAGCGTTGGGAAACAAGTCTGCAGGATGAAACCTGGTATTTGATAGATAATGAGAATGCGAAGAGATATGAGATTAATGATATGCTTAGTGCAGCAACCACCAATGCGGAGTTGTACTATGACAGTCAGGATACTGTAAAAAGTCAGAAGTGGGCAATTATCATTCTGGTGATTCTTTTGATGGCGGCAATCGGTGGTGCAGTTTATATGTATTATCGATTTAAGGACGCTACTGATGCAGCGTATATTTCAGCAGTTGAAAAAGAAACCATAATCAGAAGAGAGGTACAGCCCGGTCAAAGACCTACAAGTAAGCCCGGCCAGAGACCTACAGGCCAGCCCGGTCAGAGACCCGTAGGCCAGCCCGGTCAGAGACCCGCAGGCCAACCCGGTCAGAGACCCGCAGGTCAGCCCGGCCAGAGACCCGCAGGCCAGCCCGGTCAGAGACCTACAGGCCAGCCCGGCCAGAGACCCGCAGGCCAGCCCGGTCAGAGACCCGCAGGCCAGCCCGGCCAGAGACCCGCAGGCCAGCCCGGCCAGAGACCCGCAGGCCAGCCCGGCCAGATACCTACTGGCCAGCCCGGCCAGAGACCCGCAGAGCAGCCTGTTCAGAAAACGGCAGCACAAAGTGTGAGTCAACCTTATCATCAGCCGGTTCCGCCTCAGAAACCGATTGTGGACAGAGCAGATTCCCAGTCTGTTGAAAGTCTGAATGTGGATAAAAAAGCTACGGGAAATGCGGAAGAAGGCTGGAAGGCAAAGAATTTTTTGACCGATGAGGATGAATTCGAGTTCGATTTCCTGAATTGGGATGGCGCGGATGAGGAATAAATGAAAATACTATAAAGAATAATGCTACCCTGTTGACAGTGAGAAATGCCTGTTATATCATTTGTATAACAATGACTGCCAACAGGGTATTTGTTATGATGTACCACCCTTTGTATATGAAATAAGGAGACCGCATGTATATAGAAATAGATTTCAACAGTGATGAAGCACTTTATATGCAGCTGCACAACCAGATTATTCTGGGGATTGCCACTTCACGGTTTCGGGAAGGGGATTCCCTGCCCAGCGTGAGACAGTTGGCAGAAACAATAGGAATAAATATGCACACGGTTAACAAAGCATATACTATTTTAAAGCAAGAGGGATACCTGAAAGTAGACCGCAGAAGAGGTGCAGTTATTGCAATTGATGTAGACCGCATGAGAGCTGTTTCTGAGTTAAAAAGTGATTTGCGGGTTATACTGGCAAAGAGTAGATGTCAGAACATATCGCGTGAAGAAGTTCACGCATTAATTGATGAAATATATGAAAGCTATGGAGGGCAAGAGGATGCAGTTAAGATATACAGATAAAGCACAAAAGGTGCTGAATATTGCAGCAAGGTGCTCCCGGACCTTAAAACAGGGCTATATCGGCTCTGAACACATTTTGGTAGGATTATTGAAGGAAGAAACAGGCGTTGCAGCTAAGGTGCTGGCAGAGCATGAAGTGACAGCTGATAAGATTATGGAGCTGATAAAGGAATGGATTGCTTTTGATAGTGCGGTGACACTCAAGGAACGTCCCGGCTATTCGCCCAGAGCAGAGAGGTTGTTGGAGGAAGCCGGTAAGCAGGCAGAAAGGCTTTCTCATAACAGTATCGGTACAGAACATTTATTGATGGCAATTATCCAGGATGGTGAGAGTGTGGCAGTGAGACTGCTCACATCCTTAAGTGTGAATTTGCAAAAGCTGTATGCAGATTTACTGAAAGCCATGGGAGAGAATCCGGCACATTTCAAAGAGGATTTGTCCAAAAATAATCAGACCAAAACGAAAGCTTTGAGTTTGGATAATTACAGCAGGGATCTGACGGCGTTGGCCCGTGAAGGCAAATTAGATCCCGTTATCGGCAGAGAAGAAGAGATCGGACGTGTGATACAGATTCTTTCCAGACGCACCAAGAATAATCCCTGTCTGATCGGAGAACCCGGTGTGGGTAAGACTGCTGTGGTGGAAGGACTTGCGCTTCGTATTGTTGCAGGCGACGTACCGGCAACCGTGCAGCAAAAGAGAGTATTAACCCTTGACTTATCCGGTATGATAGCAGGAAGTAAGTATCGAGGTGAGTTTGAAGAACGTATTAAAAAGGTAATCCGTGAAGTTATCGATGATGGCAATATCATCCTGTTTTTGGATGAGCTGCATACGATTATCGGAGCAGGCGGTGCAGAAGGAGCCATTGATGCATCCAATATACTGAAACCTTCTCTTGCAAGAGGTGAGATACAGATGATTGGTGCTACTACTATCTCTGAATATCGTAAGCATGTGGAAAAGGATGCTGCGTTGGAGCGCCGATTCCAGCCGGTCAATGTGGAAGAACCATCTGATGAAGAGGCAGTTCGCATTTTAGAGGGTATCAAAGAGAAATATGAGGTGCATCATGGGGTAACAATATCCCCTGATGCAGTAGAAGCAGCAGTTAAATTGTCTGCCCGTTATATTAATGACCGTAATCTGCCGGATAAAGCAATTGATTTGATTGATGAAGCAGCGGCAGCGGCTAAACTGCAGACCATGACTACCGGCGGTAAAGAAAATGAATTGCAACTTAAACTGCGAGAGATGAATCAGGAGATAGAAGATGCAATTCGCAGTGAAAACTTCCGTTTGGCGGCAGATAAAAAGCAGGAGCAGATGGACATATCCAAAAAGCTGGAGCGGTTACAGAAAGGTAAGCGTGTCAATGACAGGAAGCAGCAATTGGTAATTTCCGAGGAGGACATTGCAAGGGTCGTAGCCATGTGGACCAAGATACCTGTACAAAAGCTGGCTGAAAAGGAAAGCGAGAGACTTTTGAAGCTGGAGTCTGTATTGGAAAAGAGAGTAATCGGTCAGTCTGAGGCGGTAAAAGCTGTGGCCAAAGCTATGCGCAGAGGTCGTGTGGGACTGAAAGACCCTAACAGACCCATTGGTTCCTTCCTTTTCTTAGGCCCTACAGGTGTGGGTAAAACAGAACTTAGTAAGGCGCTGGCAGAAGCTATGTTTGGGAAAGAGGATGCAATTATCCGTGTAGATATGTCTGAGTATATGGAAGGACATTCTGTTTCCAAATTGATCGGTTCACCGCCCGGTTATGTAGGCTTCGATGATGGTGGACAGCTCAGTGAAAAGGTGCGTCGCAATCCTTACAGTGTAGTGTTGTTTGATGAAATAGAAAAGGCACATCCGGATGTATTTAACATTCTGTTGCAGGTGTTGGATGACGGACACATTACAGATTCCAAAGGCAGAAAGGTCAGCTTTAAGAATACTGTTTTGATTATGACATCCAATGCAGGTGCGCAGCGCATTATTGACCCCAAGAATTTGGGTTTTGCAGCTACAAAGGATGAACGGAAGGATTATGACAGAATGAAGTCCGGCGTGATGGAAGAAGTAAAGCGTAGCTTTAAACCGGAGTTTATTAACCGAATTGATGATATCATTGTATTCCGACAGCTGAACAATGAAGATATGAAGGCTATTATCAATCTGCTTACAGCAAATCTGAACAAGAGATGTATGGAGCAGATGGATATCAAGCTACACATTACCCCGGCTTTAAAGGAACATCTGGTAGCTACCTATTCAGATCATAAGATGGGGGCAAGACCTTTAAAGAGGGCCATTCAGACGGTAATCGAGGATGCACTTGCAGAGGAAATCCTGCGTAAAAAGGTATCACCCGGTGACGATGTGACGGTAGGTTTCAAGAATAAAGAGGTATGCTTTACCGTGAAATAATTTGCTTATAAAAAGTGCTTATAAAATACAAAAAATTTGTAGAAAAAAGCACCGGGATATATTATACTTGAAGTAGAAACTCACTTAGGAGGAAATTACAATGGCAGTAGTAGAAGAGTTACTTCGTAGCGAAGCAGACGGAGCAATCAGCTTTGGTAATCACAAGCTGGCACACAAGGCGAAATTGGAGGATTTTCAGCATGCAGGAGATTTGCTGAAGGTAAAAACCTTTAAAGAAATCACCAAATTGGAAAAGAACGGCATGTTTTTATATGAGTCTGTTCCCGGTACCAGCGTTAATGCTTTCGTGGAGAAAGAGGAAGGCGTCGAGTTCGTTGTAGAGGGCGATGAGGATGCACAGATTACCATTGGATTGATTGAAGACAAAGAATATGAAATCTTTGTGGGTGAGAAGAATATGGGCACCGTGAAAACCGGTCTGAGCGGCAAGCTGAGTATGAGCGTAGAACTGCAGTCTGTAGGAGAAGTTCAGGTAAAAGTAATTCAGAAATAATAAAAACCCTGTATCGGAAGCATTTTCGATACAGGGTTTCATGATATAGAAGATAAAGGGGTGAGAAGTATCGCAAAGAGCAGGATGACCAGTATTTTCTTTTGTCAAAGTTGCGGATATGAATCTTCAAAATGGTTAGGCCAATGTCCGGGCTGTAAAGAGTGGAATACACTTGTAGAAGAAATGGTCAGTAAAACGGATTTGAAAAACAGTGGCGGCATGCTGAAGCGACAGAGTGCCCAGGCACAGCTTCAGGTGCTGTCTGAAATAAATATACAGGAAGAAGAGAAGATTAAGACGGAAATCAATGAACTGGACCGTGTACTAGGCGGTGGAATCGTGCAGGGTTCTCTGATACTGGTGGGTGGTGACCCGGGGATCGGTAAATCTACGCTACTGTTGCAATTGTGTCAGAAACTGTCGCAGCAGGAAAAGAAGATATTATACATATCCGGTGAAGAATCTCAGATACAGATAAAGCTTCGGGCAGACCGTTTGGGAAGTTTTTCTTCGCAGATGCTGCTTTTGTGCGAGACCAATCTGGATGTGATTACGGAAGTAATCCGCAACAATCACCCTCAGGTAGTTATTATCGATTCCATACAAACCATGTACAATGAAAATGTATCCGCTGCACCGGGCAGTGTTTCTCAGGTACGCGAAGCTACGGGCACATTGCTGCAGCTGGCGAAAGGCTTGGGTGTGTCCATATTTATTGTGGGACATGTGACCAAGGAAGGGACAGTGGCCGGCCCCAGAGTGTTGGAGCATATGGTAGATACTGTGCTTTATTTTGAGGGTGACAGGCATGCGTCTTATCGAATCCTTCGAGGTGTGAAAAATCGTTTTGGGTCTACCAACGAGATTGGTGTATTCGAAATGGGTGAGCAGGGACTTACAGAGGTACAAAATCCCTCGGAATATATGTTGAGTGGCAGACCCCGGCATGCCAGCGGTTCCATTGTGGCGTGTACCATGGAAGGAACCAGGCCGTTACTTATTGAGATACAGGCACTGGTGTGTCAGAGTAATTTCGGAATTCCCAGACGCCAGACTACCGGTACGGACTTTAACAGAGTGAATTTATTGATGGCAGTGCTGGAGAAACGTTTGGGCGTGGCACTTTCCGGGTGTGATGCCTATGTGAATATCACAGGCGGTATGAAAATCGCAGAACCGGCCATTGATTTGGCCATTGTGATTGCCATATTGTCCAGTTTTCGGAATGTGGCACTGGATCCTAAGGTGATTGCCTTTGGTGAAGTGGGTCTAAGCGGTGAGGTGCGTGCAGTCAGCATGGCCAGACAACGTGTGGCAGAGGCTGAAAAACTGGGCTTTCATACAGTGATTATGCCCGGGGTAAGTGCATCTGATTGTGAAAAAAATACAGGTATTAAGATTGTGGGCGTACAATCTTTGCAGGACGTAATGGAGTATATCTTTGGTTAAAAAGAAGAAAAAAAGCAAGGTTTTTCGGCAGGGATTATGGGTTTTACTGCTACTGCTTGGGGTGGCGGTACTTATTACCTATGGAAGATGTCAGGAAAAACATCGTATTATAGTAGAGGACGAGGGCACCCCGGTACCGGTATATTTTTCCCCGGAGGAAGTGCCGGCCTATCAGGGTATACCTTACTATGAAGTCAATCAAAATGTGCCGTATTTTCAGGAAAGTGAAAAGATAACGGAGGCATTTGAGCACTATGGAGCGTTGGATAAACTGGGACGGTGTAGTGTGGCATATGCCAATATTTGCCGGGAACTGATGCCTACCCGGGAGCGGGAGGATATTAGTGTTGTCAAACCTACCGGCTGGCAATCTGTACGTTATGATTTTATAGATGAGGAAAGTCTTTATAACAGATGTCATCTGATTGGCTTTCAGTTGGCAGGAGAGAATGCAAACCGCAGGAACCTGATTACGGGGACCAGATATATGAATGTAGAAGGGATGCTTCCCTTTGAAAATATGGTGGATGACTATGTGGAGGTTACAGGTAATCATGTCTTGTACAGAGTGACCCCCATCTTTGAAGGAAGCAATCTGGTGGCCACGGGAGTGCTGATGGAGGCTTGGTCCGTAGAGGATGAAGGCAAGGGTATCTGTTTTAATGTTTTTTGTTATAATGTGCAGCCGGGAGTACGGATAGACTATGCTGACGGTGCCAATGAAGCAGATCCGATGTATAGGGAGTATAAAAAATAAGTGAAAAAGAATAATAGGAATAGACCTGCAGGATGATATGAGGGAAACTGTGGTATGTAAAAGGAGGAGTTAGATATGGCAGTAGTGGTATTGACACAGGAAAATTTTGACAATGAGGTTTTAGCAAGTACTAAGCCGGTACTGATTGATTTTTGGGCGAGCTGGTGCGGCCCTTGCAGGATGTTGTCTCCTGTAGTGGATGAAATTGCTGAAGAGACACAGGAATTCAAGGTTTGCAAGGTGAATGTGGATGACCAGATGGCATTGGCAGAACGCTATAACATTATGAGTATTCCAACATTATTGGTAGTGAAGGGCGGTCAGGAAGTCAATCGTTCGCTGGGTGTTATTTCCAAAGAAGAAATATATCAGCTTATGAAATAAGTGTAAAAAAAGAATAGTTCTATGACTTTTTAAGTCGAATCGTGTATAATGAATATAGACGATGTTTGGGGCTCCTGCAACAAATGCGGGGGCCTTTTTTAGAAGGAGAAGGGTTATATGGAACAAAATGAAATGAGAGCAATGCGGGTAAAGGATATGATGGGAGAAGGCATTGTTACCTGGGTGGAGAAGCAGGCAGGAGATTACGAAAAGTCCATGGCATATTACAGGTGTGCCATTATGGAAGTGGAGACTAAGTTCAATGTATTGAATACAGAGTTTTCACTGCAGTATGACCGTAATCCTATCAGCAGCATTAAGAGCAGACTGAAGCATCCCAGGAGTATCACGGAAAAGCTTGAGCGCCGGGGGTTGCCGGTTACCTTGGAAAATATGGAAGAGCATTTGAATGACGTGGCAGGAGTAAGAGTTATCTGTTCCTTCCCGGAGGATGTATATGCGCTGTCTGAGGCTTTGCAAAAGCAGGATGATATCAGGATTCTGCAGACAAAGGATTATATCAAATATCCGAAACAAAACGGCTATCGCAGTTTACATATGATTGTGGAAGTTCCTATCTTTTTAAGGCATGAGAAAAGAATTATGAAGGTAGAGATACAGCTGCGTACCATTGCCATGGATTTCTGGGCTACTTTGGAGCATCAGTTACGCTACAAAAAGGATTATGTATTTACCAATGAGATGATGAAAGAATTGTACGAATGTGCCAAGCAGAGTGCAGAACTGGATGAGAAGATGGATAATCTGCGTAAACGTGTAGAGGCGCAAAATCTGGAGGGATAAAAGAAAAAGAGTCCGCACCAAATTTAAGTTAATCTCGCCGTTCCATGTCTGTGCCTTGGGGCGCTATAGAAGCCGAGAAAGTGTTGTGACAAATGTGAGCGTTTCTCAAAGTCATCCTTTTCAATCGGTTTTTGTGTCTTTTCACGTAAGTACATCTGCCGGCCTGTGTCCGTGACGTAAAGCACGGTGGACTATTGTGGGAAGTAAATGCGGATTTTCTAAAATGTGCGGCTTTGGAATTTGTGATTCGTCCCTATTTTTATGAGCTGGGACAAAAATAAGCGCCATGTACGCAGATGTCGGAAAGCTGAGCTAAAGCTCCACCTTCCGTCTCCTGCGGACATGGCGCAATTTTTGTTCAAGGCCATAAAAACAGAGACCTAATTCCAAAGCTTCGCACATAAGAAAATCTCACATTTGCTTCTAAAACAATAGCCCACCGTACTTCCGTCACGGACACAGGCCGGCAGATGTACTTACTGGAAAAGACACAAA
>JAZODQ010000106.1:0-13205 GCA_045597105.1 Acetatifactor sp. | reverse complement strand
CGGTATCGACAGACTGATTGAAGATAAGAATGAGCAGAAGGATTCTACCGGTCGTGTTATGACTGATGATGTTATCCGTCTGCGTGAAGAGATTTCCGAGCAGATCGTTGCTCTGAAGCAGATGAAGGAAATGGCAGCTTCCTATGGTTGCGATATTTCCAAGCCCGCTTCCAACGTTAAGGAAGCTATCCAGGCTACCTACTTCGGTTATCTGTGTGCAGTTAAGGAGCAGAACGGTGCAGCTATGTCCTTAGGACGTACTTCTACCTTCCTTGACATCTACGCAGAAAGAGACTTAGCTAACGGTACTTTCACTGAAGAGCAGATTCAGGAGTTCGTTGATCACTTCATCATGAAGCTGAGATGTATCAAGTTCGCTCGTACACCTGAGTACAACCAGATTTTCGCTGGTGACCCTGTATGGGTAACCGAGTCCTTAGCAGGTGTTGGTGTTGACGGTCGTCACTTAGTATCTAAGATGAGCTTCCGTTATCTGCATACCCTGACCAACTTAGGACCTTCTCCCGAGCCCAACCTGACAGTTCTGTGGTCTACCAGACTTCCTGAGAACTGGAAGAGATACTGTGCAAAGATGTCTATTCTGACTTCTTCCATCCAGTATGAGAACGATGACCTGATGAGACATGATCACGGTGATGACTACGGTATCGCTTGTTGTGTATCTTCCATGGTAATCGGTAAGGAAATGCAGTTCTTCGGCGCTCGTGCAAACCTGGCTAAGTGTTTATTATACGCTTTGAACGGTGGTGTTGACGAAGTAACCAAGAAGCAGGTAGGACCTAAGTATCGTCCTGTTGCAGGCGATGTTCTTGACTTCGATGATGTAATGGACAAATTCTCCGACATGATCGAATGGCAGGCTGATGTTTACGTTAACACTCTTAACATCATCCACTACATGCATGATAAGTACTGCTACGAGAGAGCTGAGATGGCTCTGCATGACAGAGACGTTAAGAGATACTTCGCAACAGGTGTTGCAGGTCTTTCCATCGTTGCAGACTCCTTATCCGCAATTAAGTATGCTAAGGTAGAAGTAATCCGTGATGAAGACGGCGTTATCGTTGACTTCAAGACCACCGGTGACTTCCCTAAATACGGTAATGACGATGATCGTGTTGATAGCATCGCTCAGGACATTGTACACAAGTTCATGACCGCTATCAGAAGACATCATACCTATAGAAATGGTGTTCCCACTACTTCTATTCTGACCATTACCTCCAACGTAACCTATGGTAAGGCTACAGGTAATACTCCTGACGGACGTAAGAAGGGCCAGCCTTTCGCTCCCGGTGCTAACCCTATGCACGGTCGCGATACTCACGGTGCTATCGCTTCCCTGTCTTCCGTTGCTAAGCTTCCTTTCAAGGATGCACAGGATGGTATCTCCAATACCTTCACCATCATCCCCGGAGCTCTTGGTAAAGAAGATCAGGTATTTGCCGGAGATATCGAAATCGATCTGAATAAATAATCGATTTGAATAACTAATTAACATGCATTAAATTCTAAGAGGTATACAAATGGACGAAAAGACTATGGTAGACGATCTGGTAAAATTACTGGACGAAGGAATGTTAAATGGTGTAGGCCATATTAATGTGGACTACGATACTGCTACAAAAGAGTCAAAAAACGTTCAGACTATGGGCTGTACGGATTGTTCACGAACACCGTTAGCCTGTAGCGTACCCACCCTACACCAGGGTTTAGATGATTATCAATAATATAGGAGGACAAAATCATGGCAGTAAATGCAGCTCAGGTTGATAACCTTGTATCTTTATTAGATGGTTACGCAGTTAAGGGCGGTCATCATCTGAATGTTAACGTATTAAACAGAGAAATGTTATTAGATGCTCAGCAGCATCCCGAGAACTATCCTCAGCTGACCATCCGTGTATCCGGATACGCAGTTAACTTCATCAAGTTAACTCCCGAACAGCAGGCTGATGTTATTTCTCGTACTTTCCACGAGAATATCTAATTCTCAAACGGGAATAATAGAACCAATGAGAGCATGCTCTCTTCATGGACCAGGAACCCGGGAGACTTTCTCCCGGGTTCTTAAAATTCAAAGGAGTTTTTATGCAAGGTCGAATTCATTCATTAGAAAGCTTTGGCACCGTAGACGGTCCCGGCGTACGATTTGTAATTTTTATGCAAGGATGCCCTATGAGATGTGCATATTGCCACAATCCCGACACTTGGGAAGTAAATGGCGGCACATTAATGGAGCCCGCATATATCATTGAACAATACGAACGAAATATCAGCTTTTACAGAGGGGGCGGTATTACCGTTACCGGTGGAGAGCCCTTACTTCAGCTCGATTTTTTAATAGAATTATTTACCCTGGCTAAGTCCAAAAATATTCATACTTGTCTGGACACCTCCGGCATTACCTTCAATCCTTCCAGCGCTCCTTTGATGGAAAAACTGAATCATCTCATGGAACTGACGGATCTGGTAATGTTGGACATCAAACATATTGATCCGGATAAGCATCTTTCGCTTACGAAACAGCCCAATACCAATATTCTGAAGTTTGCAGAATACTTGTCCGAACAAGGTGTAGATACCTGGATACGTCATGTAGTGGTTCCCGGTCTTACCGATGATGATAAATACCTGTTTGACTTAGGCTATTTTATCGGAGGCTTGCGCAGTCTGAAAGCACTGGATGTACTCCCTTATCACACCATGGGCGAATCAAAATACGAAAAGCTTGGCATGGAATACCAATTAAAAGGTGTGCCTGCTATGGACAAAAATATTCTGCTGGAAAAGAAGCAGGTAATCTTAAGCGGCATTAAAGCCCGCAGACAGATGCAATAAATTAATTGTATGGAATGTAGATAATAATTTCTCCTTTTTTGCAAGAATACCGTATTTTTTAGGGAATTTTGCTTGTAATAAGCATACTTTTGTATTACAATGAATATATGGTTTGTAGATTGATATTTTTGTATCAACCTTAATTATGCATTCTTAAGGAGGATTGTATTATGGCATTTGTGATTAATGATTCCTGTATCGCTTGTGGTGCTTGTGAAGCACAGTGTCCTGTTGGCGCTATTTCCATGGGCGATGGCAAGTTTGAAATCGATGCAGATAAGTGCATCAGCTGTGGCGCTTGCGCAGGTCAGTGCCCCGTAGGTGCTATCGAAGAATAATTTCATAGCAAATCAGAAGGCGTTTCTTATTTATCCTTTAAATAAGAAGCGTCTTTTCTTTTTTTCTTTTTTTCTACGCAAAAGTTCATCAATCTGTTCATAATAGAACTCACTTCTATCAAGAAAGGCTTTCTCTCTTTCATCTTCTCTCTCTGTCTGCATACGGAATTGATAATCCAGTTCCTTTACCAGACTTTCTCGCATTTCGGTACACATACTTTTTTTGTATTGCTCTAAATTTGCTGTCAATACCTGTTCCATGGTTTCCGGAAGGGTTTCCTGCAGTGCTTTCTTTACAAGCTCATTAAAGAGCCACTGAATACGCTCAAGCTTGTCCTCAAAATTACCGTGTGTACTCGGTGTTTCCTTTTCCTGCAAACGCTCCACCTGCTTAAGAAGCCCTGTCTCGCCCTTTGACGTTTCCTTACTCTTTAAATTCCCATTTTTAATTAGCATATGTATCGCCTTCAACTGAAGCCCTTTATCCTTCATATCTTTAATCTGCTTAAAACATTCCACATCTTCCTCTGAATAAATTCTATGTCCTGACTCATTACGCTGTATGGGCAGGTGCAATTCCTCCTCCCAGTACCTTAGCACATGGTTCTCCACACAAACTGCTTTAGCTGCATCCGAAATCATATAAAACTCTCCCATTCCCCTATTACTTCCTTTCTGAATTATTTATACTTAATTTAGGGCATAAGAAAAAGAACAGATATACTCTGTTCTCTTTCGTAACACAAAGAGGCGCTATAAGCGTCCTCCATATTCTCCTTAGTACTCTTCTTTTCTCTTCTCCAAATTGGCAAATTTCGTATACTCCGGCAACCATGCCAGTTTCACTGTACCAATTGGACCGTTTCTCTGCTTCGCTATGATAATTTCAGAGATACCCTTTTCCTCAGAATCCTTATCATAATAATCATCACGGTAAATAAACATAACCACGTCCGCATCCTGCTCAATTGCTCCCGATTCACGCAAGTCGGAAAGCATGGGTCTGTGATCCGGTCTCTGTTCTACTGCTCGGGACAGCTGTGACAATGCAAGCACCGGCACAGACAATTCACGGGCAACTGCTTTCAGGGATCGCGATATATCTGAGATTTCCTGCTGTCTGGAATCACTTCTTCCACTACCTGTCATCAACTGCAGGTAGTCGATAATAATCATAGACAAGCCTTGCTCTAACTTATACTTTCTGCACTTACTGCGCAGTTCTGATATACTGATACCCGGAGTATCATCTATAATCAGTTTGGAACGGCCGATTACACCGGCACTTTCCAGAAGTCTCTCCCACTCCTGGTCATTTAACGAACCGGTACGCAGCTTTTGTGCATCCACATTGGATTCCAGGGAAAACATACGGTTTATCAGCTGTTCCTTACTCATTTCCAGGGAAAAAATAGCTACAGGTAAATTCTGCTTAAATGCTACATGCTCTGCAATATTCAGTACAAACGCCGTCTTACCCATGGAGGGACGCGCTGCTATCAATACCAAATCCGAAGGCTGCATACCGGCGGTACGATAGTCCAGATCAATAAATCCTGTGGCAATACCGGTTACCGTGCCTTTCATCTTAGCAGCTGCTTCTATCTTATTCAAAGCATTCATTACGACGGTACGGATAGGCGTAAATTCTTCCGTATTTCGTCTCTGGCAAAGCTGAAATACACGTTTCTCTGTGTCCTCCAGAATGAATTCCAAATTCTCTTTACCCATATAGCAGGTATTGGCAATATCCTCGTTTAAGCGTATCATTTTGCGCAGAGTGGACTTCTCAGCCACAATATTGGCATAATACTTAATATTCGCGGACGTAGGCACCGCACGGATTAAATCGCCAATATATTCCAGACTGCTTACCTCCGGTGGCACATTCTTTTCCTTCAGACGATTCTGCAATGTAACCAGATCCACAGGCTGTCCTTCGTTATTCAATTCCACCATCGTATCAAACAAAATTGCATACTGCTTATTATAGAAATCCTCACCGGAGATCAATTCATAAGCCGCAGTGATTGCATCCTTGTCCATAATCATGGAGCCGATAACAGACTGTTCCGCCTCGATACTATGGGGCAATATTCTTTTCAGTACATTCTCTTCCATAGGCTGCATGCCTTTCTCATATTATTAGGCTTCAACTACCTTCACTGTCAACTTACCGGTTACCTGAGGATGAAGCTTCACTGCCACCTCATAGCCACCGAAATTCTTGATACTCTCAGGCAGAACAATTTTCTTCTTATCCAGCTCAATACCATGCTGTTCCTTGCATGCTGACGCAATTTCCTTTGTAGACACACTACCAAAGGTCTTACCACCTTCTCCTGCCTTAATTTTTACGATAATCTGCTTGGTTTCCAGAACTGCCGCCAACTCCTTAGCTGCATCCAGCTGCTCCTGCGCCACCTTTTCATTATTGGCCTTCTGCAACTTTAAATCATTCATATTCTTGGGTGTTGCTTCCACACCAATCTTTTTAGGCAGGATATAATTTCTTGCATAACCCTCACTTGCCTCAATAATATCGCCTTTTTTACCTAACTTCTTTTCATCCTGCAATAAAATAATCTTCATAATTCCTCTCATTCTGCCGATTTATCGACATGTCCCACGGGACATATTATATTTCACCGTTTTCCAGCATAGAATCGATAGTAGCCTTCAGTTCACCGATAGCTTCTACCAAACCGATTCCTTCCATCTGGCAGGCCGCAACATTCAAATGTCCGCCGCCACCCATACGTTCCATGATAATCTGTACATTCACTTCATCAATGGAACGCGCACTGACATATATCTTACCCTGATAATCCGTCAGCACGAAACTTGCCCTGATACCCTTGATATTCAAGAGTTCATTCGCCGCCTGGGCGCCTACTATAGTAGGACTGGGCAAATCTTCACCTGTACATACAGAAATTGCAAAAAACTGCTTGTAAATCTCTGCCTGGCTTACCGCATCTGCTTTTGCCTTGTACTCCATAGCATCTTCTCTAAACAGCTTGCGCACTCTGGTTACATCAGCGCCGCTTCTGCGTAGAAAAGCCGCCGCCTCAAAGGTTCTGACACCTGTTTTAGTCATAAAATTATTGGTATCAATCATAATACCGGAATACATACAGTCTGCCTCTTCCGGACGCACCTTGATATTGTCATATGTATATTGCAAAATCTCTGATACCATTTCACATGAGGAAGACGCATACGGCTCCACATAGGAAAGCGTAGCATTCTCAATGGTTTCGGTACCCTGTCTGTGATGATCCAGCACCACCACCGATTTACAATATCTCAGTAGGTCGGGACATTCCGTGATAGAAGGTTTATTCACATCCACCACTACCAGAACCACATTATTGCCTGCAAGTTCAATCGCCTGCTGGCTGTTTACAATCATATCTTCCTCGTATTCAGGTTTATCCTTAAACAGCTCTACCAAAGGTTGCACGGATGTTGTCACATCATTCAATACGATATGTGCCTTTCTGCCAAGAGCCTGTGCAATACGATAGATACCCACAGACGCGCCAAAACTGTCCACATCGCCCATACGATGTCCCATAACCAATACATGGTCCTTTGCAGTAATAATTTCGCGTAGCGCCTGTGCCTTTACACGGGCCTTTACACGGGTATTCTTCTCTACCTGCTGGCTCTTACCACCGTAATAGGTAACACTCTCCGGTGTTTTGATTACAGCCTGGTCGCCACCTCGTCCCAATGCCAAGTCAATTGCATTACGTGCAAATTCATAATTTTGCGCATAAGATAATCCATCCAGACCCACACCGATACTTATGGTTACCGCCATCTCATTACCGATATTTACGGTCTTTACTTCCTCTAATAAATCAAAACGGCTCTCCTGAAGCTGTGCAATCGCCTTTTTACGCAAAATAACCAGGTATTTGTCCTTTTCAAGCTTTTTGGCAATGCCATCCAGGGCTGATATATATTTATTGATTTTACGGTCAATCAGCGCCGTCAGAAGGGAACGTCTTACCTCTTCAACAGTCTGCAGCGCTTCTTCATAATTGTCCAGATAAATCATACCCACTGTCAGGCTCTGGTCATCCACTTCACGAAGGGCAATATGTAATGCCGTCTCATCATAGAGATAGACTGCAATCAAATATCCGTTATACTCTTCATCATCTATCATATTGCTGTTTTCAGCCATTTCCCGCAAGGAGATTTTACGGAACTTGGCCACATAATCCGCGTCCTCATACTGCAGCTCATACTGTGCTTCATCGAGACCCGATTCATCCGGCAATCTGTCCCTGGTAATTGTAGGAAACAGTGCTGTAATAGATTTATTATATCCCTTGGGCTGATGTACTACATTTTCAAAAGCCTCATTGGTCCAGATAATCTTGCCAGAATCATCCAAAAGCGCATAAGGAATATCCAGCTCACGCAGAAGTGTACGCTGTATCTGTCCGTATTCCGTAGCGAAACTGACCAGCTCATTTATAATAATTGGCTTATTACGAAAATACAAAATTAATGTGACAGCAAAATAGAATATGGTAAAGCATCCGAGCAATAAACCGGCACGTACATCCACCATAAATACTGCTGCATTCACTGTTGCCAGCAGAACCCCCAAATATATGGTAAACAGAATATATGTCTTTATTTTTCCCTTTAGCTTAATTCGTTTTTTCATGTCTCACCCTCAACAGCAGGACCTTCGGTAGCGTCCTGCAAGAAAATCGCTCCGCAATTCTCCCTAATCTCAGCTACATACTTCTCTACGGCCAGGTACCTCTTTTAGGCTTATTCACTGTAATCACTTTGCTGGCCTCCAGATTGGATATCAGCAATAGCCTTGCCTCGCCCATATACTCCGGTTTCAACATATACATACAATAGGTATCAATCAAAAGGAAGATATTTGCAGTTCTGCCTTCCAATTTGAAATTCTGAAAGCCCATGGGCACATATTTCTCCCAAATTGCCTCAGGCGATACATAGGTCGGATATTCTCTGATGGAATATATGGAATTCATCATACCATACTCACAATGCCAGCCCGGCATGGGAATCTTTTTATCTGCCGGCATAGTACGGTTCTTTAACGCAATACGCTCCTGCTTACCTATCATTTTGTAATGATCCCCACGTCTGGGACAATTCGGTACACAGCAGGCATTCACCAGAATCTCACATCTATCCTTGTGCTTTATCTGCTCTAAAAGCTCAAACTGATTGTTCATATTATAATCCAGAACCACCAGGTTATAATCCTTTTCCAGTTCCTCGTTCAATCCGTCAACATCACGTATTTCCTTACAGGTGGAGCTGTTAATCTTGAAGCCGGGATAATTCTCACGAATATACGCTTCCAGCTCAGGAGACACTACCAGCACCTCATTCATGCCGTTATCTGCCACTTTCATGCAAAAGTTACAGTACGGGTCATCCAGATCCGCTTTACCGATGGTGGGATTGGTATAAGTGTAACGTACAGGAATCCCTCGTGCATTAATATTCTGCACAACACCCTGAACAAACTGAGCAGAACACTGATCGTCATTACAGAATCTTCCGCCATTCCACAAGGATGTAGGAAATTCACCAAAAAAGGAAGCAATCTGCACTCCTTCACGCACCCACTGTGGATACTTCTGTATCAAATCCAAAAACAACATATTAAGGGGATAATTATATCTCAGTCCCGGTAAATGAAACTTAACTTCCATCATTTATACCTTTCTAAGTGTACTTTATTATAACCTATTGTAGTCTTTTCTATTATACACTATTTTCATGGGTTTTCATGTCAAAAAACAGCGTTTTCAAAATAAATGTTATCTCTATAAATATACCATGCAGCACTATATCATGTCAACGAAAGACAACCGCCTGGCACTTTCCCATAGATAAATAAAAAACCATCCTTCGTATTCGAAGAATGGTTTTAAATCAAAGATTAATCCTGTACGTAAGGCATAAGTGCTACGTGACGAGCTCTCTTGATAGCTACAGTCAGTGCTCTCTGATGCTTTGCACAGTTACCGGTAATTCTGCGAGGAAGAATCTTACCTCTCTCAGACACGTATCTCTTTAACTTGTTGGTATCTTTGTAATCAATTACATTATCTTTACCACAGAATACACAAACTTTTTTTCTTCTGCGCATTCCGCCTTTTTTTCTCATTGGAGAATCAGACTTCTCTGCTTTATTAAATGCCATGACATTGCCTCCTATCTTAATCAAACTTTAGTTAAATGGTAATTCTTCATCGATTCCGTCAGGGATGTTCATGAAGCCGTCACCGGCACCCGAAGGAGCAGGTGCATTGTTACCACCCATGTAACCACCGCCGAAGCCACCTTCGCTACCTGAAGATGCATTCTTGCTCTCAGCAAACTCAATTTCATCTACCATAACGCGGACACTGTAAACCATCTGTCCATCTTTATTGGTATAGTTATCATTCTGGATTCTGCCAGATGTCAAAATCTTGGTACCCTTACGCAGATATCTCTCTACAAACTCAGCCTGTTTTCCAAAACACGTACAATTAAAGAAATCAGCATCAGGCTCACCCTCACGCTTAAATCTTCTGTCCACTGCTATAGAAAAACGTGCAACTGCTGTTTGACTTGCACCCTGTGAATATCTAACCTCAGGATCTCTGGTTAATCGTCCCATAAGAATTACTTTATTCATGTTTCACTTCTCGCTTTCTCTTATGCCTCGTCCTGTCTAACGCATAAATATCTGACAACATTATCCATGATACGGATACGGCTCTCGATTTCTGCGGGAGCTGTGCTATCAGCCTCAAATCTGATGAAATAGTAGAAAGCTTCTTTCATCTTCTGAACTTCGTAAGCAAGTCTCTTCTTGCCCCACTCATCCACCTCAGTAATTGTTCCGCCGAATCTCTCAACTAAAGCTTTGCACTTGTCAACAACTGCAGCTCTCTCATCATCTTCGATTTTAGCGCTAACAACAACGGCTAATTCATACTTGTTCATGCTTGTTACCTCCTTTTGGTCTCTGGCCCATTTTCTGGAAATGAGCAAGGAATATAATATATCACAATTTGATATGATAGCATAGAAACCCTATATTTTCAAGCTTTTTCTTTAATTTCTTTTATGTTTTTTTCTAACAATCTGCGGGCTATCATGATTTGATGTCCGCATCCCATACATTTCAATCTAAAGTCTGCACCCACACGTAATACCTCCCATTCCGGAGACCCACAGGGATGCTGTTTTTTTAAACGCAAAACTGCTCCTACTTCTATATCCATTCCAAACCTCTTTCTGATACATAAATATCCACCCTAGGCAATATCAAATATTTCCTACTAATATTTCCTTTACAATCGCCAGGCACTCTCTCAGCACATTATGAGGCAACAGCCATGTATTGGAAAGCCCCGCCAGTCCACTGACGTCTTCATAACCCTGACTTTCTGCCAGTTTCACTGAACGATATACATGGAAATCATTGGTCACAACAATCACCTTATCCGACTGAGGATTACAAAATGCACTACTGTATTTCACATTTTCGAAAGTATTGGTTGCCCGGTCTTCCCGGTGTATGCGTTCCGGTGCAATACCGGCATTTTCCAGATAACCGGCCATACCTTCTGCCTCTGAAATATGTTCATTCGGCCCCTGGGCTCCTGTAACGATTACCTGTGCCTCGGGATTCTCCTCCAAATATGCAAGGGCAGCATCCAGACGATACCTTAAGACTGCACTTGGACCATTTGCCTTCCACTGAGCCCCCAAAACAATCAAATAATCTGCACCGGGTTGTGCCTCATATGTAATAGCACTACTAATCAGTGTACTCATTCCTATCACGAACACAGCACCGATCGCCACTAATGTCAATGCAATGATACGAATCCACCTTGGTATTCTTTTCAAAATATGCGGCATAAGCAGTAAAAATGCGAATCCTGCAAAAAGCACGGCAAACAGACCCCATATCACAAAAAAACTGCTTCCACTCTGTATTGCCGCAATGGACATACAATACATCAAGCACAGTATCGCCAAAGCAATACAGAATCCACCCAGTATATAATGCACAAGACGACGTTTTCTCTGCCTTGGCGTGATTTTAATCACTCTTTTGCTTTTTTCAAGCGGGATTAATTCCCGTTTTCTACGCACACCCATTTTACCCTCGTTTGTTTACACCCAATACTTTACCGAACGCACTCCCATACGCTTTTATCCGCATGTTAAAAATGACTTCTTTGCATTTATGACCCTTAAATTATGACAAATATCGTCACATATCAACACTACTTCTACACTATAACACAAGCATATACATGCACTCAATAAAAACTCTATACTCTTTTCTTAATAATTTCTAAAGAGTAGCAAATTTGCCATATATTCAAGCCTGTGGTAAAATAGTAACCGGATTAACAACTATTATTCTGATTGTTACAACCTTTATTTACACTATACAGGAGGATAGAAATGAGCAATATTACAGATACACAAAGCTCAATAAATGAGTTAAAAAACATCATTCAAACCTATGACAACATCGTTTTTTTCGGGGGCGCCGGTGTTTCAACGGAAAGCGGCATCCCGGACTTCAGAAGTGTAGACGGCCTATATCATCAGCAATACGATTATCCTCCCGAAACCATTCTAAGCCATAGCTTTTATATGCGAAACCGCAAGGAGTTTTATCGTTTCTACAAAAATAAAATGTTGTTTCTAGACGCTCTGCCCAACAAAGCACATAGGAAACTTGCCGAGTTGGAAACTGCCGGAAAAATACGCGCCATAATTACACAGAATATAGATGGGCTCCATCAGGCTGCAGGCAGCAAAACCGTATATGAACTCCATGGTTCCGTTCTTCGTAATTACTGTGAAAAATGTGGCGAGTTTCACGATGTTAACCACATGATAAATAGTGCAGAGATTCCTGTCTGCAACCAATGCGGCGGTTATATAAAGCCGGATGTGGTACTCTATGAAGAAGGTCTGGATGACACTACCGTCCGCAATTCAATTCTTGCCATCCAAAAAGCTGATGTCTTAATCATTGGCGGCACTTCGCTGGCTGTATATCCTGCCGCCGGACTGATTGATTATTTCAGAGGCGATAAGCTGGTAGTGATTAATATGGCTCCCACTCCCAGGGATAAACATGCTGATTTGGTGATACAGGCACCGATTGGTGAAGTCTTTGGGCCGATATAGAATGATATATATTTTCACAGACAACAAAAAACCTTGATGATACATCAAGGTTTTTTTAGAGGCGTGAGCCGGATTTGAACCGGCGATGACGGTGTTGCAGACCGGGGCCTTACCACTTGGCTATCACGCCTTATTTAATTCGATGACTCCAACGGGAATCGAACCCGTGTTACCGCCGTGAAAGGGCGATGTCTTAACCGCTTGACCATGGAGCCGTTCCACCAGGTTGTTCTTCCCACCTGTGTTTTGTTTTTGAGAATTTTCATTCTCATCGCAAAAATCCAAAGATTTTTGCAACGGAACTTTTAGTTCCGTTTAGCTCCCCGAGTAGGGCTCGAACCTACAACAACTCGGTTAACAGCCGAGTGCTCTACCATTGAGCTATCGAGGAAAAACGAATCGAAGATTCGTTAGAAAAAGCTACGCTTTTTCCATAACATCAGGTTTATACCCTGAAAACCGAACACCAATTAATCTTCATCCAAGTTCTTTCTCTTTGACCTTCTTGGTTAAGCTCTCGACCGATTAGTAAATGTCAGCTGAGTACATTACTGCACTTACACCTCATTCCTATCTACCTTGTCGTCTTCAAGGGGTCTTACACGACTTAAAGTCGTTGGATATCTCATCTTGAGGGGGGCTTCACGCTTAGATGCCTTCAGCGTTTATCCCTGCCGGACTTGGCTACTCTGCCATAGGATTGATTCCTAACAGATACACCAGTGGTCCGTCCATCCCGGTCCTCTCGTACTAAGGACAGCTCCTCTCAAATATCCT
>JAZODQ010000105.1:0-32539 GCA_045597105.1 Acetatifactor sp. | reverse complement strand
ACTCAGCGGCCTTGCCGGCATAATCAACAGGCAATGCACCATATTCCATACAAAAAGGGATTTCACTGCTCTCACGGATCATATCACACATATTCAGGAATGCCGCATCCTCGCGAGGATTGGGAACTCTCTCCTGATTGGAGGAAATACAATATAAATATCCTTTAGAAGCTGCTGCAATCTTACGCACACGTTTACCGGATACCGGTGATAGGATGTTGATACTATATACACCATATTTGTCTGCATACTCTGCGATTTCATCATGCTCCTCAAAAGGCATATCCGGCACAATCACACCATCAATACCCAGGGTACTGCACTTTTCAAAGAAACGCTCCTTACCGTATGCAAAAATCATATTTAAATACATGGACAATACCAGTGGCTTGTCGCACTCTTTTCTGACATTCTCAATCATTGCAAATATCTGGTCCAGCGTGGTTCCCTTTTCCAAGGAACGTAAGGAAGCCTTCTGAATGATTAAATCCTCCGCAATAGGGTCTGAAAAAGGAACACCCAGCTCCACAATATCCGCGCCATCATTAAAAAGTTCCAAAACAGCCTGCTCGGTGGTCTCCATATCCGGGTCACCTGCCGTTGTACAGGTAATGAGTGCTTTTCTATTCTGTTTCTTTAATTCTTCAAAACATCTGTCTATTCTATTCATGATTTCGGTCCCTTTCTTAGCTGTTCTCGATATTTTCACCACGATAGCGTGCAACGGAATATACATCCTTATCACCTCTACCGGACAGGTTAATAACCATTATCTGATTCTTATCCATTGTAGGTGCAATCTTCAGTGCTGCAGCCACTGCATGAGAAGACTCAATCGCGGGAATGATCCCCTCTATCTTGGTCAGATATTCAAATGCACAAACTGCTTCTTCATCCGTAACAGACACATATTCTGCTCTGCCGATTTCACGTAAGTACGCATGCTCAGGTCCGATACCGGGATAATCAAGTCCTGCAGAAATAGAGTATACCGGTGCAATCTGACCGTAATCATCCTGCAGAAAAATGGATTTCATTCCATGGAAAATACCTGTGGTACCCTTTGCAAATGTAGCTGCATGCTCATTGGTATCCACTCCACGGCCTGCTGCTTCAGCACCTACCAAACGAACTGATTTGTCCCCGATGAAATCATAAAATGCACCCATTGCATTGGATCCGCCGCCTACACAAGCTACGATACAGTCAGGTAATCTGCCTTCCACTTCCATCATCTGGCTTTTAATCTCTTCACTGATAATCTTCTGGAAGTCTCTAACCATCTCAGGATAGGGGTGGGGTCCCATTACAGAACCGATACAGTAAAAGGTGGTCTCGATATTGGTACACCAGTCACGCATAGCCTCGTTGATAGCATCTTTCAGGGTAGCAGTACCGCTTTCTACAGCTACAACTTCTGCTCCTAAAAGTCGCATACGGTACACGTTCAGAGACTGACGCTCCGTATCCTCCTTACCCATATATACACAACACTGCAGACCGAACAGTGCGCAAACAGTAGCTGTTGCCACACCGTGCTGACCGGCACCGGTTTCAGCGATAATACGCTTTTTACCCATTTTCTTCGCAAGCAGAATCTGTCCAAGTACATTATTGATCTTATGAGCACCTGTATGATTCAAATCCTCGCGTTTGATATAAATCTTTGCCCCGCCCAGATCTTCTGTCATACGCTGTGCATAATATAATAAAGACGGACGATTCGCGTAAGAGCGATACAACTCAGCAAGTTCTTTTTTAAACTCCTCATCATTTTTGTACTTCTCATATGCTTCTTCCAGTTCAACAACTGCATTCATTACCATCTCAGGAACATACTGTCCGCCGAATTCACCAAATCTTCCTTTTTTACTCATAATTTACTCCTTTTCCGGTCACTATTATTGTGCATCCATTGCAGAAACAACCAGCTGTTATTCGTAACATTTCTTTCCCCTTTCGGGGCTCATGCATAAAAAAACTGCCCTCCGCTGAAATCGCAGTTTCTGCAATCTCAAGGGACGACAGGCCTAATGCCCTTCGTGGTGCCACCCTTATTCACTCCTTGTTTGCACAAAGAGCCTTGATAGGTATCTGTGGAATATAAAAAGCACTACCTCTCGGTAATGCTGCAATTCTCATGTCTGATAACAAGTACGCAGCTTCCGCATCAATACCCTTTCCTTTTACGCAGGAATACGGCTCAGGCTACTGATATACACTTTCGCCCTGCTCCTCACAAACCCATTCGCACTTACCGTACCTACAATGCTCTCACCTACACACTGCTCTCTGGAAAGCCGACATAAATGCTACTTACTTTTGATCATCGGATTTACTATATTCTATTCTAAACATTGTTATTGTAGCACAATGTTTTTAAAAATGCAACTAGCAAAAAACGCTCGCGCAATTTCCTACAAATTAATAAACGGTACGGATTACTCCGTACCGTTTATGTACATTAATTCATTTCTTCGTTGCTATTGTTTACTACAGAGGATGCTGCCACTGCATTGTTTGCGTTAGATGCTGCAGGCGCTGCAGGTGTTTCAAAACGATTTGCAATATTGCCACCTAAGAAACCTGCTAAAACAGCATTTAAGTCAACACCGGTAGATTCCTTCAGACCATCAGTAACCTGTACCACGGTACTCATAACATCCTTCATCAGCTTAGCAGAATTACCGTCGCCGTACATAGTAATCTTATCCACATTAGCAAGAGGTGTTGCTGCATTCTTCACAACCTCGGGAAGTGCCTGGAAGTACATCTCCAACACAGCAGCCTGTCCCATCTTTGCCATCGCTTCTGCCTTCTTCTCGATACCTTCTGCCTCTGCGATTGCCTTTGCTCTGATTGCTTCCGCTTCTGCCAGACCCTTGGTACGGATACCTTCTGCTTCCTGTTCCATGGAGTACTTCTGTGCTTCTGCCTGAGCCTTCATCGCTTCTGCTTCTTTTTCAGTCTCGAATTTCTTAGCCTCAGCTTCTCTCTGACGTTCATACAGCTGGGCATCTGCTTCCTGCTGTTTTGCGAACTTCTCAGCTTCCGCTTTTTTCTTAACCTGTGCATCCAGAGCCTGCTCCATAACCTCAGCCTCTTTACGCTTTAAAAGGATTTCCTTCTCCTGCTTTGCAATGTTTGCTTCTGCAGTAGTGATTTCCACAGTCTTTCTCTGTTCCTCTTCCTGGATACGATAAGCAGCATCGGCTTCAGCCTTTTTAATATCGGAAGCCTTTTTCAGTTCTGCCTGCTTGATAGCCAGTTCATTCTGCTTTACTGCAATCTCGGTCTCAGCATTGATTTCCGCATCATTTGCCTCCTTCTTTGCCTGGGCTCTTGCCTTTGCAATTTCTTTCTCGCTTTCTGCGCGGGAAATTGCTGCCTTTTTCTGAATCTTTACAATATTGTCCACACCAAGGTTTTCAATAACGCCGTTTTCATCTACGAAATTCTGCACGTTAAAGGATACAATATCCAGACCCATGGCTGCCAGATCCGGCTCTGCGTTTTCCTTAACCAGATCCGCAAACTTCTGGCGGTCGGATACCATCTCTTCCAGTGCCATCTTACCTACAATTTCACGGACGTTACCTTCCAAAACCTCACGAGCCACTCTGCCGATGTACTCGGGATTTTTGTTCAGGAAGTTCTGTGCCGCAAGATTCAGACGGCTCTCATCATCACTGATTTTAACGTTTACTGTTGCATCTACATTGATGTTGATGTAGTCTGCAGTAGGCACTGCACTGGCTGTCTTAACATCAATCGGAATCAGCTGCAAATTCAGCTCATCCTTCTTCTCTAGGAAAGGTATTTTAATACCAGCCTTACCAATCAGTACCTTGGGATTTTTGCGAAGACCTGAAATGATATAAGCTGTGTCCGGTGATGCTTTCACATAACCGCTTGCCAGAATGGCAATCACAGCAATAACAATGATTACAGGTACCGCAATTGTGATAATTTGTTCAAATGTCATCTTTCTTCTCTCCTTTGTTTATTTTCCCCGTACGGAATTTCCGCACTGACGGATGTAATCCGTCCTTTTTTATTGTAAAGCTTTATCATATTAAAATCAAGGGGGTAAGGATTGATTTTTTATAAGCTGTGAGGCTGCAAGGCATAAGCCGCGGGATTCGCAACTACGTTGCTCATCACGGGCTGCGCCCTATAAAACGAAAGAAAGAGGCAGACATTCAAGCAAGCTTGATGTCTGCCTCTTTCTTTCGTTTTGCACGGCTTATGCCTTGCGTGAAAGCTGCTGACGGGAATCGGACCCGTGACCTCCGCACTACCAATGCGACGCTCTACCGACTGAGCCACAGCAGCTTGATTTTGAAAGGTGTCTTTCGCAATCACCGAAGATTATATTAACAAATGATTAGAGATTTGTCAACAAGAATTTTACAAATTGTTTGTATAATTTATCAGATTCTCTCTTCGACCGTTTTTATTCTTCACACTCAAATACGTATACTTCCTCTTCCTGCTTTTTATTTCTGATAAAGCAGTCGTAGATACAAGGAATTACAATCAAAGTCAAAAGTGTACCGTACATCAAACCGCCAATGGTTACAATGGCCATGGGTTTTGCCATCTCGGAACCCATATCATCTCCGAATACCATGGTTACAAGCGCCATAATGGTGGTCAGCGCTGTCATAAGCACGGGACGAAGTCGGGTGATACCGGCCGTAATAATAGCCTCTTTTTTCTCCATGCCACGCTCGCGCAGCTGATTCATGTAGTCAATCAATACGATACCGTTATTTACAATAACACCGGCCAGCATAACAAAACCGATTAGTGCAATAACACTGATTTCACTGCCTGATATAAACAGGCCCAGGAAACCTCCCGTAAACGCCAACGGAATGGTAAACATAATCATAAAAGGAGATAACAGGGACTGGAACTGTGCCACCATAATCAGGTACATGAATACCAGTGCCAACACCAGCATGAGTCCTACCTGTTCCATTGCCTCATTGATTGTCTCGTTTTCACCTGAGAAGATCAGTTTGTAACCTGAAGGAACATGGTAAGAATCCAGTGCCTTCTCTACTTCAGGTGCCACCAGACCTACATTGTAGCCTTCTGCAATTCCCGCACTTACGGATATATAACGGTTCTGTTCGGAACGGTTGATACTGCTAAGTGCCTTTGTTGTTTCAAATGTTGCCAGATCAGAAAGCGGTACTTCTACACTTTTGCCTTCCTCATCGGTACCGGTAATACTTAATTCCTTTACCAGTTCTCTGGTCAGCGCGATATCTTCACCATCCATTACATATACACTATATTCCTTGTTTGCACTCTGTAATGTGGTTGCGGAACCGGGAGTAGCCAGCTTCGCGTAGATTTCCTGGAATACCTGGGCTACAGTCAGACCATAGTTCACTGCCTTATTTCTGTCTACGATTACACGAAGTTCTTCATCAGCCTCACCCAGACCATCAGATACGTTCACAACACCTTCTACGTCATCAATAATATCTGCAACTTCTACTGCAATCTGCTGCAACATATCCAAATCGCGACCCTGTACTTGGATACTGATACCACTGCCACCTAATGCAGACATATCCATACTGGAGGTTTCTACACTAATCTCTGCATCCAAATCTTCCGTCTTTTGCTCAATCAGTTTCGCTAATTCTTCATTACTGTATATCTTTTCTTCATGAGTTACCACATAAATGGTGGTAGCATTGGTAGCACCGCTGCCACCCATCAAGGACATTCCGCCACTACTGCTGGACATAGCACCTACATTAGCTACATCCTCTATCTCAAGCAGACGGTCCACTACGATATCCGTAAGTTCCCCCGTCTCTTTCAGAGTAGCTTCCTCATCTAACTGTACACTGACTGTCAGCTGGGTAGAATCCATTTCCGGCATAAACGCAGTACCGTTGGTATATGCAACCACTACACTCACAATCAGGAGCACTACCACAAACAACAGAACTACTGGCTTAAAACGAAGTGCGATACGCAGTGCTTTTTCATACACCTTTAAAAGACCGTCGAATATCTTACCCTGCTTCTGCTCTTTGGTAGAAGTCAATGTTCTGGATGCCATAGCCGGTACAACCGTAAGTGCAATCACCAGTGATGCCAATAAGGAATAGGCAATGGTCAGACCCATATCTACAAACAGCTGTCTGGTAATACCATCTGTAAATACAATAGGGGCAAATACACAAATGGTAGTCAGGGTAGATGCCATAATCGCACCTGCCACTTCCTTACTACCCTCGATAGCCGCTTCCTTCATACTATAGCCTTCACTTCGAAGTCTGTAAATATTTTCAATAACTACGATAGAGTTATCCACCAGCATACCGATACCCAGCGCCAAACCGGACAGGGATATTACATTCAATGTTACTCCACTGAAATACATACATACAATTGCAGTTACCAAACTGATAGGAATGGAACATGCAATAACCAGCGTGGGTCTTAAATCCTTCAGGAAAATAATCAAAATAAGTACTGCCAGGAAGAAACCAAAACCAATACTGCTGATAATGGAATCCATAACCAAATCAATATAAATACCCTGGTCCATAAGGGTAATAATGGAAAGACGATCATCCTCTTCCATCATTTCCTCAAAACGTTCTAACAATACATCAGAAACCTCACCGGTAGAATAGCCGGTCTGCTTCTGGATATTCAGAATAACACCTGCACTACCATCCACATTTGTATAGATATCTGCAGAATTATCTGTGTAGAATACATCTGCTACATCAGCCAGTGTAATCACGGGTACACCATCCATATGCAGATTCATAAGAGGTAAACTCTGTAAATCTTCCACACTTTCAGGCTTATCGCCCACACGAATCAGATAATCCACACCTTCTTCGGTTACGTAACCTGCAGGCATGGAGAAATTCTGTGCTACCAAAAGTCCGCTTATCATTTCAGTAGTAATGATATTGGTCATATCTGCACTGTCATAAGCCGTCTGCTTAGCGTCATCCAACTGCTTCTGGCCTTCTTCAATCTGCTTCAGAGCCTCTCTCAGCTGCTCCTCACCGGCTTCGATTCCGGCCAATGCACTGTCTAACTGGGCCTGTGCCTGCACCATCTGCATTTCACCCAGAAGTACCTGCATTTCCGCTTTTGCGAACTCATCAGATGCCACCAGCATACCCTTTTCCAGTTCTACCAGACCGTTATTTACAGTCACTAAATTCTTATCTATTTCAGCAATGGAAGTAGTCAGTGTCGCTTTGAATGCATCCACACTCATTCCATTTGTCAACGCTTCTAAACGGTCCATCAGCTCCTGCAGACGATCACTGATTCCACCGGTAGGAGGTTCCTCAGTATCTTCACCGGAATTATCCTCATCCGTGCCTGCGTCTGTATCTCCACCTTCGCCTGCATCTGTGTCTGTCCCGGCGTCGGTATCATTGTCTCCGTCTGTATCTGTACCGGCATCCGCATCATTATCCGTATCGGTACCTGCTCCGGGAGTAGTTCCTTCTTCATCTGTCTCTGCATCTATAGTCTGCGCACCATCTGACGGAGTCTCCGCATCTGTACCGGGCTTCTCTGTATCTTGATCTCCACCACCGATGATGCCACCTAAATTCTTAATCTGTTCTTCTAAGGTCTGTACCAAGGTCAAATTGGTATTCAGACTCACCTTATAAGCTTCTAAATTGACCTTGGCAGTCAACAAATCCTTTTGAGTTGTTGCCAGCTTGTTAAAGGTCTCCGTCTTCTTCTTTTCTAATTCTTCCTTTCCCTTTTCAAGCTCGGTTTTACCGTCATCTAATTCCTTTTGGCCTTTTGTAATCTCAGCTTTACCATCCTCGATTTCTTTCTGACCATCCAGAATCTCCTTCTTGCCGTCAGCTAATTCCTGTTCTGCCTCCGCCATCTTATCATCAATGGCTGCAAATATTTTCTCATTCACCAAATCAATCTTTTCCTGGCGAATTACTACATTTACTGTTTCCTCAAGCAAACCGCTGGCGCTGACACTTGCAACACCCTCGATACTTTCAAGTCCGGGAATAACGGAATCCTGCACATATGTACTGATATCCGCATAATCCATATCTTCCACACCTACTGCAGCTACCATTACAGGCAACATATCCGGATTCAGTTTCATAATAATCGGATTTCCTATGGAATCATCCCAATAGGAGGTTATCTGATCCAGATTTTCCCTTATTTCCAGGGATACTGCGTTCATATCCGCGGTCTGGGCAAACTCCAATATAACCATGGAATAGTTTTCATTGGAAGTCGAACTGATACCTGCAATATTACTTACCGTAGCCATACTTGCTTCCACAGGCTGCGTTACCACGGTTTCCACTGTTTCGGGACCTGCACCCGGATAGGTGGTCATTACAATTACATAAGGCAAACTGATACTGGGTAATAAATCCGTAGTCATCTTCATAAAAGATACTATACCAAGTACAATTACCAATACTACACCTACTAATACCGTATACGCTTTCTTTACACTAAACTTGGATATCATAAACTCATACCTTTCTTTTATCCAACACCACACAGTAACTCGCATAACATTATACGACTGTAATTCTTTTTATTCAATGCTGAAATTCCACATAAATTATAAAAAAAACATAAAAAGAGTAGCCAAATCGTCCGAAACACGAACCGTTCCTCCTTTAGCCACTCTCAAAAAATTTTTTTCAGTTTGTTACGTATTCTCTGCAGTGCATTGTCCGTAGATTTGGCATCCCGTCCAAGCACTCTTGCAATATCCGTATAATTCATACCGGTCAGATATAAATCCAACACCTGTTTTTCAAAACTGCTGAGTTCACGACCAATCATTGCCTCCATATCAGACACTCTTTCTTTATCCAAAAAAAGTTCCTCAGGATTGGTCTTTTCCCGATCCTCAAGTGCCTCCAACATGTGGGTTGTCCTGTCATCTCCCTCTCCCCAGGTATCCGCATACAAGGATATATAGGAGTTCAGCGGAATATGCTTCTGCCTGCCGGCTGCCTGCACAGCCGTATACATCTGTCTGCTGACACACAAATCCGCAAAGGTAGCAAAGCTGGCATCCCTGCCGCTGTCGTAATCGCGTACTGCCTTAAACAATCCTACCATGCCTTCCTGAATCAAGTCTTCTGTTTCACCACCCAGTATGTACATACTGCGCGCCTTATGCCGCACAATCTCTTTATATTTTGTACATATGTATTCCATGATTGCTTCTTCACCCTGCCGAAGCCGGTCAATCAGTTCTTCATCCGTAGCACAGGCATAGCTTTCATAGGATTCTGCCATACTTTCGCATCCCCTTTCCACATCAATCCTCTTACTTCGGCATTCGCCCCGTAACTAGTTCAGACGTTGACGCACGATTTCATAAGCCAATACACCTGCTGCCACAGATGCATTCAAGGAATCAATATCACCTTTCATGGGAATGGAAGCGATCATATCACACTTTTCCTTTACCAGACGTCCCACTCCCTCGCCTTCATTGCCGATTACCAGACCAATAGGACCTTTCAAATCCAGCTGATACATAGTGGTTCCGCCCATATCCGCACAGACAAACCACAGACCTTCCTTCTTTAAGTCCTCAATAGTCTTTGCCAGATTGGTCACCTTAGCAACCGGGGTATAATTCAATGCGCCTGCGGAGGTACGTGCTACAGTAGCTGTCAAGCCTACCGCACGGTTCTTGGGAATAATGACGCCGTGGGCACCTGCCAGATTGGCTGTACGGATAATTGCTCCCAAATTGTGAGGATCCTCAATATTATCCAGTAAAAAGATAAAGGGCGGCTCCCCTTTTTCTCTCGCCTTCTCCAGAATATCCTCTACCTCAGCATACTCATAGGCCGCTGCATAGGCAATAACCCCTTGATGCTTACCGGTATCCGACAACTGGTCCAGACGTTCTTTGGTCACATATTTTACCAGGGTATCATGCTTTTTTGCTTCTCTCTTTATAGTAGAAATGGGTCCATCCTGACAACCATCCAAAATAAATATTTTATCAATGGTTTTGCCGGAACGAAATGCTTCAATCACTGCATTTCTGCCTTCTATTGTAAATTCACGAATTCCGATTTCTTTCTTTTCCATGTTTCCTCTCATTCTGTCAGCCATATTATATGGCTGACCGTCCGAACTTGTAACCAAACCTGTTACAACTGCATATCTGCCAGCTCAATACCTTTCTTGACCAGATACAACATGCGCTCCGTCTGATTTGTCAGGTACAAATATCCCATCAGTGCTTCAAATCCCGTAGCCTTGCGGTAATCGCCCACACTGGCATTTTTGGCCGTGGTGTAGGATTTGGCATTGCGCCCCCGCATATATACAGTCTCCTCTTCCTCATTCAGCTCCTCTAAAAGAGCCTGAATCATCTTGGACTGTGCCACCGCACTGACGTACCTGGTGGTTTTTTTGTGTAAATTGTTTGCAGAGCAGTTGCCCCGTTCTACCACCACACTACGGATTACCAGGTCATATATGGCATCTCCTATGTATGCAAGGGCCAAGGGCGAATACGCCCTTACATCCTGCTCCTTACAATCAAACACCTGCTTTATTTGCTCTAACAGAGTTATACTCTCTCCCATACAACACCCTCTCGTGTATCCTTGATGACAATACCTTTTTCCAGTAATTCTTCTCTGATAGCATCTGCCAGTGCAAAATTCTTTTCCTTCTTGGCAGCCTTACGCTCCTCAATTTTGCCCAGCACATAAGCTTCTAATTCTGCATCCACACCAACGGTTTCTGCTACTGCTTCTTTCAGCAGTTCCAGTCCTAATACTTCATCATAGCTTGCCACGACAGCACGCTTGGTTGCGCCGTTTAACTCAGTCTTCAGCACATCGTACAGTAAAGTCACACCCATGGAGGTATTCACATCATTACCCACTACCTCAACAAATTTCTCCTTGTACTGTGCCACTGCTGCTTCATCCACAACACCATCTTTGCTTAAATCCGTAATACGTTTCTTCAATTTTTTATAAGTACCTGCTGCCTGATCCAGTGCCTCGTAAGAAAATACCAACGGCTTTCTGTAATGGGACTGGAGACAGAACAGTCTGTATGCCAGAGGGTCATAACCCTTCTGTTCCAATAAGGATACTGTTAGGAATTCACCCTTTGACTTACTCATCTTACCGGACTGGTCATTTAAGTGATGTACATGGAACCAGTAATTGCACCATTTATGTCCCAGATATGCCTCACTCTGTGCAATCTCATTAGTGTGGTGGGGGAACATGTTATCAATACCGCCGCAGTGAATATCCATGTATTCGCCCAAATGCTTCATACTGATGCAGGAGCATTCAATATGCCAGCCGGGATAACCTACGCCCCAGGGACTATCCCACTTCAGTGCCTGATCCTCAAACTTTGACTTGGTAAACCACAATACGAAATCATTTTTATTCTTTTTATTTTCATCCTCGGTTACATCATCACGTACACCTACCATCAGCTCCTCTTCGGTCTGATTACCGAATACATAATAAGTATCCAGCTTGGAGGTATCAAAATAAATATTCTCACCCGCCTGATATGCATAGCCCTTCTGCAAAAGCACCTCAATCATTTCGATAAACTCATCAATACAATTGGTAGCAGGCTCCACCACGTCAGGGGTTTTGATGTTCAGCTTTGCACAGTCTGAAAAGAAAGCATCCGTGTAGAACTGGGCAATCTCCATAACCGTCTTGTGCTCTCTCTTTGCACCCTTCAGCATTTTATCCTCGCCGGTATCCGCATCGGAGGACAAATGTCCCACATCAGTAATATTCATTACACGCTTCACATCATAGCCCGCATAACGGAGCACCTTCTCCAGTACATCTTCCATAATATAACTTCTCAAATTACCGATATGGGCAAAATGATATACAGTAGGTCCACAGGTATACATATTTACCTTACCCTCTACATTGGGTACAAATTCCTCTACGTTCTTTGTCAGGGTGTTAAAAAGTTTCATCCTTCGCTCTCCTCTCTATCCTGCTTTATAGCCTTTATCTCTTCTTCCAGTTCAATCAATCTGTTTATCAGTTCCGTATTACTCTTTTGCAGATTTGCAATATCTTCCTTAACAGGATCGGGCAAATCCGTCTGATTCAGCGTCTCATGGGGTGCCACGGATATATTGTTCCGTTTCACTACTCTGCCCGGAACACCCACCACCGTGGAGTTGGGCGGCACTTCCGAAAGTACCACGCTTCCCGCACCGATTTTGGAATTATCTCCAATGGTAAAGGAACCCAGCACCTTCGCTCCTGCACTGATCATCACATTATTACCGATGGTAGGGTGACGTTTACCGTGTTCCTTACCTGTACCACCCAGCGTTACTCCCTGATATAATGTGACATTATCACCAATAATCGTGGTTTCTCCTATTATAACACCATTCCCATGATCTATAAAGAAGCCTTTGCCAATCTGCGCACCGGGATGTATCTCAATACCGGTTTTTCGCGCTCCCTTCTGGGATACATACCTGGCTAAAAAATACAACTTCTTCTTATACAGGGAATGCGCCAGACGATAGTGCAGCATCACCTTAAAGCTGGGGTACAAAAACACCTCAAACACAGAATGCATCGCCGGGTCACGCTCTTTTATCATTTGAAATTCTTCTTTAATGTCTTTGAAAAATCCCATATTGCAACTCCTCCTGATTACCTTCAGGCAGACTCGAAGTACTGCACTATTTGCAAAAAAAGCGGACAAACTCGTACTTAGAGACGAATTTATCCGCGGTTCCACTCTATTAAAAGGCATACGCCTTTCCCTCAAAACACTTAACGCGTGCAGACGGGCCCGGATACTGATTTCCCCGGACCGGCTCCCAGGTGCACTTCCTCTTCCCATGGCGAAAGCTGCTTCCACCCGATGACAGCTTCTCTCTGGTACCACTTCCGGAAAAGTACTCTTCCTGTTCCTTACCTTTACATTATTTCCACTTAACTTAAGAATATGCAAAAAAATTCATTTTGTCAATGCTGCAATTATTTTTTTCCCATTGATGGAAAATCTGCCTTCTTAAGACCTACTGCTTACTGCAGCCTGCACAGCTGCTGCAACCCTCCTGCACCGGGTATGCGGTCAAGTCAAAAGGACTGGTCAGCATGCAGATTGCCTGGGAGGAAATACCTTCACCCCTTCCGGTAAAGCCAAGTCCTTCTTCAGTGGTTGCCTTTACATTGACCTGCTCCACATTGATATTCAATACCTCAGCAATATTCTCACGCATGGTATCAATATAGGGACGCATCTTCGGTGCCTGCGCAATAATGGTTGCATCAATATTTTCGATGAGATACCCCTTCCGGTCCAGCAGCATCCCTACTTTTTCAAGAAGCAATAAAGACGAAATTCCTTTGTATGCAGGGTCACTGTCCGGGAAATGCTTGCCGATGTCTCCAAGTGCCGCTGCACCTAATAATGCATCAGAAATTGCGTGGAGAAGTACATCCGCATCCGAATGTCCCAGAAGTCCCTTTTCATAAGGAATCTGTACTCCGCCTATAATCAAGTCTCTGCCTTCTACCAGTCTGTGTACATCATAACCCATACCTACTCTCATATCTGCAACCTCCTATATCCTTACCTTGTCATTATCAAGTTACTTATCTTCTTTGCTGCGACCGCCTCTGCCGCGATTCATCGGACTGCCGTCCCTGCGCACATCCCTGCGCTGATGATTCCGATTCTCACCACGGCGACTGTCACGGCCTCTGTCCTCACTGCGTCCACGGCCAAAGCTCCTACGACCATCCTGTCCGTTACGTTCATCGCGGCCATTTCCTTCGTTACGGCCACGGCCATTTCTGCGGCCATCACGACCTCTTTCTTCATTGCGTCCGTGGCCAAAGCCTCTGCGACCATCTCGCCCGTAACCATCACGACCTCTGTCATCGCCCCGTCCACGGCCGAATCCTTTGCGGGGTGCATACTCATCTATCTGAATCTCGCCACCCTTATCGCCTACCTGATATTTTAACATAGCTGCCGCCAAATCTAAAGCACTTATCTCTTCTGCATCTATCTTCTGCTGAAGATACTCCTTCATCAGCTCCATATCCTCATGCTCATGCATTTCCCATGCCTGCTCCAGATACTTTTCTGCCTTTGCTTTCATTACTTTTGAAGCATTGGGCAGCTTTTTCTCTGCAACCCTGGTATTACACATTCTTTCTATTTCTCGGATACGATATACCTCACGGGCATTTACAAACGTAAAAGACCGTCCTTTTCTGCCGGCACGGCCGGTTCTGCCGATTCGATGTACATAATATTCTATATCCTGGGGCACATCATAATTGATGACTGCTTCCACATCATCCACATCAATACCACGTGCTGCCACATCCGTTGCAATCAGTATGGAAGAGCTACCGTTACGGAAGCGGTTCATTGCCACATCTCTCTGATGCTGGCTCATATCACCGTGCAGTCCTTCTGCCTGGTAACCTGCCGCCTTCAACACCTCTGCCACTTCATCTACTTTGGTCTTGGTATTACAGAAAATCAGACAAAGCTTGGGCTGATAATATTCCAACAGACGTATACATGCTGCATCCTTGTCTGCATTTTTGATACGATAAAACTTCTGGGATACCAGAGGAATCGTCAGTTCTTTTGCTGCCACCTTAATCAGCTTGGCATCCTTCTGGAACTTATGGGTGATATCTAAAATAGGCTGTGGCATTGTTGCCGAGAAAAGCGCGGTCTGATGCTCCCCGGGTATCTCTCCCAATATCAGCTCCATGTCCTCTCTAAAGCCCATATTCAACATCTCATCCGCCTCATCCAATACCACCATATTTACATCCTCAAGCTTGATGGTATGACGACGCATATGGTCCATTACACGGCCGGGAGTTCCCACAATAATCTGCACACCGCGAAGTCCGCTGATCTGTCTGTTAATATCCTGACCACCGTAAATAGGCAGCACTTTGATACCATGCATATATTTGGCCAGCTTACGTAGCTCCTCTGCCGCCTGAATTGCCAGCTCTCTGGTAGGACAAAGTATAATACACTGCAGTTTACGCAGTTCCGGATTAATCTTCTGTATCACAGGAATACCAAAGGCTGCAGTCTTACCGGTACCGGTCTGCGCCTGGCCGATGATATCCTCCCCATCCAGCAAATAAGGAATGGCCTCCTCCTGAATGGGTGAAAGCTTTTCAAAACCCATCTCCTTAATTGCTCTGATAATTCTTTTATCAAGCAGAGGCTCTATCTCTGCAATACTGCCCTCTGTCATCTCTTCTAATTCACGTTCCAACTGTTCCTGTTGTGACAATACATTCTCCAAATAATAACTCACTTGCTTCTCCTTATTGCTATAATACTAATATTACAAATCACAAAAAAAGAGAAACCATTACAGTGGTAATGATTTCTCCAATCATTTTTCAACCGAGTTACAAGTATAACACGCGAAAAAACAAAACACAAGTTGTTTTATTTGTAAATGTTTAGAATATATCTGTTTCGTCCCTGTTCCTTTGCTTCATACAAGGCCTCATCAGCCATGTCAAACAGTGTCTTATATTCTGCTTCACTTTTGGTGCAATAAACTGCACCGATACTGACTGTGGCATCAATTCTCTGCTCACCCAACCGATACTCCCCACTCAGCGTAGTATGTACCTCTTCCAGCATGGCCTCCAAATCATCCCGCATCACGCTCTTAATAAAGACGCAAAACTCATCCCCGCCAAAGCGACCCAGAAAAGCACTTTCAGCGAAAAGCACTTTCATCTTATCGGCAATGCTGCCAATCATCAAATCACCGGTGCCATGGCCGAAGGTATCATTAATTTGTTTGAAATAGTCCAAATCCAGGAACAAAAAAGCAGTATTGCGCACTTTGTCCTGTTTTAAATAGTTTTCCACATTCCGTCGAAAAGCTTCTTTATTCAACATTCCGGTCAGACCGTCTCTGTCAGCCATTGCTGTCAAACGGGCTTTTTCTTCCATGTATTCCTGTTCCTTGCGCACAATGTCTTCAACACTTCGAAATGCCACTACAATCTTGGTGCCGCCTGCCACTGTATCAACTCTTACACAACGCATCTGCGCATGGTCCATATTACCATCTATAATACGCCTGAAATTGATATTCAATACTTTCTGTGTACTCAATACCTCATGCATATTTGCACTGCTACATTCATGCAGAACATATGCCCTGTCTTCCGGATGCACTACATTTGCAATATATTTCCCCAAGACCACATCCAGGACGGATGTTTCATCCAGCTCCTGCATAACACCGGGATAGGTATTCTGGGTTTTAAACAGACTGACCACATCCGTTTCCCAGTCAATCAAATAGACAGATGTATACTCCATACTAAGCGCTTCGATAACTTCTCTCTGAGCCATCTGCATTTGTGTCTCTTTTGTCAGATTTTTAGCAATAATAAGTGCCCAGATATCTCCTGTACTCTCATTCTGAGTCAGAATATACGATTTGCGTAAATACTGACGTCTGCCATTCACATCCTTGGTAGTGTATATCTCATCCGTATGTAATTCCTTATTTTGGAATCTCTCTATCAGGCGCTCCGGCAAGGAAGCCCTTAAAAAGGCTTCCTGTTCCTTCCCCAGCATTTTGGCAGCCATTCTACGCACAAATTCGGAATATACGCAAGGTGTCTGTAACCCCACCCTTTCTGCAACGTTATATTCCTTCTCATTATGGTAACCGGAACCTCTTATCATCATGTCCTTAGACAGATTAATCTCATAAATAGCTGCTGCGCCTTCCATAATAGCCAGCCGGTACTGGCGTTCTCGATTTAAAATTTCTTCAAGCCTTGCTCTTTGCTGCTCGCTCCATATTTCTTGTTCTCCTACATATAAGGAGTCCTGCAAATCGGGTGTTTTCATATAAACTCCTATCTGCCACTTGGTTATTATACGGCACATTGCTATTATATTACCACTGTACTTTAGTACTGTAGCAATATAATCTATTTATAAGTTTCTCTTTTCATTATTTCTTCATATAAGTCTAATCCAAAGCTGGTAAGCTCCGGTTCATGCTGTATCATCTTAAAGGTTCTCTTTCCGTTTTCCAGTCGCTGGGCACTGAAAAATTCGATACCCTGCCCTTCTTCTGCCTCATCATACATTCTTTGTGCAAAAGAAATCAGATGGGTGACGGTAAGAATCTTGACTCCGGCCTCTGTAAGCGCCTTTATAATGTCATATGCAATAACAGAGCCTTCCTTTTCTGTAGTAGTTGCAAATGATTCATTCAGCAATATCATGGAGTCTTCACCAAGATGTTCTATTATCTGGTTCATACGTCCCAGTTCTTCATCCAGACGTCCGCTGTTCATGGCACTGTCCTCACGACGGGTAAAATGGGTAAAGAAAGAGGGGAATATACCACTTTCATAGCTCTCAGCCGTTACCATCAGTCCACACTGCATCATCACCTGTGCTATACCGATACTTCTAAGAAAAGTGGACTTACCGCCCTGATTGGCTCCCGTAACAATTAACAGCATAATGTCTTCCATGGAACAGGTATTGCCTACCGCCTCAATACGTTGCTCCATACTCATTACCACTTCTTTTAATTCCGTAAAACGCAGGATATCTTTGTCCGTCACAGTCGGGAAACAAAACTGCAAACCGAAACGCTTCATATGATGCCGCAGATTCACCGCTCCTCTGTAAAAAGAAACCTGTAAATGCAGCTGATCAAAAAAAGTGTTAAACCTGCCCATAAAGGCCCCGCAATGTGAAACCACATACTGTACTGCTTCGAATTCCATCTTAATAGTATATTCACGAAGCAACGTACCCATTTGAATGGATACGGAATCCGGTGTCAGCGCATTCATATATCCCTGTACTTTTCCCAGCATACTGTTGGGGTCACGATACTTTATAGAGCGTGTCTTCATTTCTTCCAGTCTAAATCCGCTCAGTTTCATACCTTTGTCAAGAGCGCATTCCATCACTATCCGAGGTCTGTTCACTCTTTCATGTTCCTGATCCTCTTCGTTGTAGGCATCTACAAAGAATGACACATCCTGCAAAACTTTTTCAAGATCAGCCTCTGTTTCATCCGAAAACACTTCATACAACCGCGCCTTTAATGCCAACAGTCCCTTCGACTTAATCTTGTCCTCATACTCTGTAAAGAGCTGTTTTATCCTCTTTAACCCGGACACAAACAAGCGAAGTATCCGGATATCCATTATCAGATTCGAAAGAGAGTCCCAGCTGCCGATTTTTTCCTTTGAGCGACGTCCCAATTCTCCCCACGCTTTCAATAAGTCACCCGTAAGCTCATAAAGTTCTACTATAAATCCTTCCGCGTCCAGGGAATCTTTTAAAATCTCCTGTCTGAAATGAATCTCCTCTTCTGATACCAAAGGAACCATCATAATCTTTTTAAAGTTTTCCTCTATATATAAATCCGGCATACCAATGGACTTTACTTCATCATTTTCCCAGATTACCTCCCTTGCTGCCATCATAAAAATAATACGCAGACCCAAATCCTGAATAATACTTTTATCATCATAATAGGGCGTATTATTTACCCATTCTTTTTCCGGATAAAGCAAATACGATTTCATGACAACCTCTCCTTCAACTGTTCATACGACAGCTTGTATTTATTGACCTGATTGATGGCACAGGCCACATCATCCGCTTCTTTTCTGGCAATCTTGTGACTCTGCCTGCCGTTCTCATCCAAAAGTGCACACAGACTTACCACACCTTCATGGGCCTGGGTCAGTTCCTTTAAGTGGGTCACATATATGCCGCGGCATTGTTGCCCGATAAAATGCTGTAATACCTTTTGCCCCATAATGATGGCATCATAATTGGCTGCAGTAGTAAAAAGCTCATTAATCACGACAAACGCATTTTCGCAGGAAGCATCCATCATGGGGCGCAGTCGCACCAGCTCCTCCTGCAATTTACCTCGTCCCGTTTCTATACTTTCTTCCACGGAGAAATGTGTCAGAATATAACCGAACTCATGTACATTGGCCGCAAGTGCCGGTACATCCAGCCCCATTTTGGTAAAGTAAACCAGCTGACCCAGACTCCTGGCAAAAGTCGTTTTACCACCCTGATTAGGTCCTGTCAGAACGAAAAATTTCTCTCCTTCCCTATATTCCATGTCATTGCTGACTACTTCTTTATTTTCACTGTAATTGACACAAGCCAGTGCCAGGTCATACAGACCCGTTGCATACATCTGCTGTTCATTACATACAGTTGGTGCTACAAAACGAAAACCGTATTCTTCCATTTTTTTGGCAAACTTATGAAAGGACAGATAAAATGTTATTTCCGATGCAAACAATAAAAGCTCGTCCCTGGCATAATTTTTATTTTTTTTGTAAAAATGCAAAAGTTCTTTAAAAAATGCCGGTTTCTTCTGCTGCACGATTTCCAACAATTTCTGTTCCAACAGATTCAACTCCTGATTGCCTGCAAAGGGATTTTTCATACCCTCTTCCTTTTCTCCGAAATGACTGTCCAGAAAATCTTCGTATGTACCTGCAACCTCTGCTTCCACAATTGTTATCAGTTCATTTTCATAAGTCAGCTTAAATCTGTAACCTTGCATTTCCTGCAAAAGTGCATTCGCCTGTGCAAACATGGTTACAAACTCTTCCGCCTGAAGATACTCCTTCAGATATTCACGTAGTGCAAGGAAACCCTCTGAACAGATATCCGTCTCCTCCAACACCTTATATAACCGGGTGAATGCATTACCGAATTGCACTGCCTCTGTCACATGCCATGCTGCCTTTTGTATGTCTATCCGCACCTCTTCCTTTGTTGCGCAGGCATCCTTTCGCCTGTTCATGATCGACACAAAATGCATCAGTTCCTCATACATATTTCCTTTTTTTATATCACTCATAACTTCTCGGCGATAATTTTCACACTCTGTATCCCCGGGAAGGTAATAGTAAAAAGATGAAATATTTTCTCCCCATATAAAACTAATTTTATCAATAATTTGGTTTAAATTAAAGTCCATATAAAAACTAGGGCGTACCTCGTCTTTATATGGACTTTTCTTTAAATCCAATATACTTTTAAATTCCATCACCATACCTCCTGATCCCCAATCACGAACTACTACTTCTATGATATTCCCTCAGAATGATGATGTCAATTATGTTTTAAAGTAAATCTGCAACAGTGATGCGCATCAGGTCACCAGCATCTGCTCCCACGCTTTTTACAATACGATTGGCCTGCTTGGATATAACCTTTTCAAAGTAATTACGAACTGCACGTGCATTGCCGAAATACTCGGGATTACCCTCTTTGAGTCCCCTTATCTTTTCCAAAATCAGGGGATCCAGCTCCTCTGACAACTGATAATCCTGCTCCTTACAATACAGTTTGAAGATATCCAGCAGCTCCTGCTCACTGTAATCTGCAAAGTGTATATATTTATTAAATCGGGAGCGCAGTCCGGGATTAGAATCTAAAAAGCTCTCCATAGGTCTGCTGTATCCTGCAACAATAACGATTAAATTATCACGATTGTCTTCCATAACTTTGAGGAGAGTATCTATGGCCTCCTGACCATAATCTCCTTCATTACCGTTCACTAAGGAATAGGCCTCATCAATAAACAGCACGCCATCCATGGCACGTTGTGTGACCCCCTGTACCTTTTCGGCAGTCTGTCCCATATAACCTGCCACCAGACCGGAACGGTCCGTTTCCACCAAGTGACCGGATTTCAATATACCCAGACTTCTGTATATCTGTGCCATCATTCTGGCAATGGTTGTCTTGCCCGTTCCCGGATTTCCGGTGAACACCAGATGTCTGGAGATATTGGGACTTTTCAGACCATTCTTCTCTCTCATCTTTTGGACAATCATCAGATTGACCATGTCATGTATTTCCTTTTTTACACTTCCCAGGCCGATGAGTGCATCCACTCTTGCCAGAATTTCATCCACTTCTTCTATCTTTTCTTCGCTGTTTCGGCTGAATAAAGTCTGTCTGTCCTCTGACAGATAGCGCTGCAATTCTAACTTCTCATCTGTCTCTTCACTTTCCAGATCCATATCCTCGTCCTCCACAGAGAACAGATACTCCAATATCTGATTGCTGAAAAAGTCCGCAAGCATCACCGCAAAAGGCAAATGATAACCGCTACAGTTTATCATCACCTTTCCGAATTGCTTCATGAATTTATAAAGAACACGGGTGTTTGTAAGAATACATTTCCCACCCAGATATTCTGCTTTTTCCGCCTTAGCTATCAATCGGATGGAATCCGGTACCTTATGTAAAAAACTATCCTCTGATAAATAGTCGGTACCATAACGCTTTGACAGCATGTCCTCATTGGTCAATACCATAAATGTATTATTAATGGTAGAAAGCTCTGCCTTGTCCACATGACCGTCACTGACTGCAATCAAAAAAGACATATTAATTACTTCATCACAAAACTGATTAAAAAGTGTCCCCTGCGTTTTAACCCCTAAACGTTTTTCATACTCTCCACAAATCTGTTCGCACTGTTTCAGTGCAACCTGAATACTTTCCATTACTACTCTTCCCTTCGAAAAACATATGCATCATGCTATTTCATCATATCATATTTGAATCTTTATCACAACGAAAAAGAAACCCCTAAGGATTTCTTTTTGTCTTTTTAACTATGGCCGTCTACGCTCCAGAATGGCAATGCCCGGGGCAATTCTTCAAAGTTTTCTTTTACATAATATGATATCAGCAGGGAATCCTGTATGGCCTCTGCATATTTGCGTATATCTTCCGCCCGTTCATAGCTGGTATTTACGGGACAGGTCTCCAGCAAATACTTATTCATATAATACTGCTGGGGTCTGGGCCAATCCAGACAATCAATCAAAGCAGTAGACAGATAGGAAATATTCATATCTCCCAACTCTTCATAATCATTCTCATAATTGGTCCAAATCAAATAGGGCGTCCTGTAATAATCGCTTTCCTCCATGCTTTCGTCTGCCTGACACACCGTTGTGGCAAAGCTGGGAGCATGGTCTCCAAAAAAGACGATCATAGTATCTTCATCATAATCCCTGAAATAATCAAGCAAGTCCTCTACCGCACCTATGGTTTTCTTCATTCCGTTCACATATTCATTTACATCGACCTGCGTTTCCACATCAACCGTTTCATCCGTGACAGCAGTCTGAATCTCCAGTTTATCCATGGAGGCACTGTGTTGTGATGCACGCTTCAAGTCATATACATGATTATGTACGGATACTGCAAAGGCGAACACCGGCTGCTCTTTATTCGCAGTTTTTTGCTCATTAAAACGGTCAATAATTTCCTGGGTAAGGGACATATCGGATATGTACCCATGCCAACGTCCTCTGTTCCGGAAATCATCCTCTGCAAAAAAATGGTCAAAACCCATATTGGCATATCCGGTATCCCGGGACCAAAAGCTTCCGTTATATGAATGAAAAGCCATTGTACTGTAGCCTTGGTCTTTCAAATAAGTTACAAAGGATTCCTGCTTATTATCGTAGAATTCACCATACCAATCAGACACTCCACTGAAATGGCCTGCGCTTAATCCTGTCAGAAACTCAAATTCCGTAGTATTGGTTCCGCCGCCATACGTACTCACTGCAACCTGTCCGGAAAGCCCTTCTTCCTGCAGTGCATAAAAGTCCTCCATGGGGTTCTCACTCATTTCCACACTATCCTGCATATAACCCATATCCCAGAATGACTCACTCATAATTACAATAATGTTTGGCTTTTTCCTGGAGATTTCCTCTTCTTCCGGCCCAATTATTTCTTCATATTCATCATAAACCACTTCTATCTCTTCCAATGTAATCTCGTCGCTATTTTGTGATGAATCATTGAAAACACTTTGACTGAGCCATACAATATCTCCTGTTTTCAAAAAAGGATTGGTTTCGTACAAAATTACATCCAATGGCGGTGTGATATATAAACATGTAAATATCAGCACGCCTGTAAGCACCATAGCGGCTCTGAATGCCAATGCCCTGAATCCTTTTTTGTGCGGTCTCTTTATCCTCTTATAATAAAGCACCCATAAAAGTCCGCCTGTCACCATACCGATTAGCGCAAGGATAACCCATACCGGATGAAACATTGCTGCCCAGTCCACTTCTACCCCTGCCGCTTCATCCAGGATTTTCAGTTCTGCCATGGAAACGTATTGCTTTCTTACCTCTAATGTAACCCGGTTTGCAATTCCGAACACAAGGGTCACGATCTCCATAATGCAATAACTGATAAACAAATCACCACTCAGAAAATATAATACTCCCCAGAGCAGCAGAATCGTTCCATAGGACATCCAGAAGAAACCATTTCCGGTCCATTCCATAAACGGCTGCAGATTCGTATCAATCAGCGGAATCGCTTCTGCATTCCATACAAACAAATAAACCGAACCAAATATCATCACAATCAGAAAAATCAGGTTCAGTGCTTTATACAACATCTCTTTATTCAGTTTCAACTTCCATTCATCTCCTTACCTTTTGCCACACCTATGATGTATGATAAATACCCTTGTCTTTAACCCCTCAAAAAAATATCGGAAACGCTATTTTCCTGTTTAATGTCTACTAACATTTCACGTTGCGATTATACATTATCTTTATACTAACTGCCAACTATTTTTTTGCAGTTATATTTCTTTCTACACTATTAATAAATTATTTTCAGAAAACCCCTATAAAATTATTGTTTTTTACATGACTTTTAAACAAAATTTTAATTTGAAAACAATCATTTCAACATCTTAACTTTCGCACACATATGATATAAATCGCCCCGTCAATAATCTTTGAAATCAGTACCATCAGCTTAGCTGGTGATACTGATTTCAAATCGCCGGAAAGCATTAAAAACACTGGCTTTAAAATATAAAAATTTCACCCCGACCGTGACACTCATTCAATATAAATTTTTGTCACGATTTCGTTATCTATAATTAAAGAAACTGCAGGATTATTCCTTTCATCATCCTTTCTTATAGTAATCGTATTTACGTTATCCGTTCCTCTATGGAACTGGAAGCGATAAGGCCCTTCGCGATATTCAGTGTAACTATCAGGAAGCGACACTATTGTTTCATACAAGCCTTCCTCATAAGAATTTAGAAAAGTCTTGACGTTGTCTCCTGGCATAATGTAATTGCCTGTTATCTCGGCACACTCGCCTGTAATGCTAATTTTTCTATTGGTACAGCCATTCACTATAGAAAAATGAATCTCATCCGAACGGTAGGTGATATCCTCAGGCACACTATATTCAACCCCCACCATAGGCGTTACATGTTTAACTACATCATTTATATTATAAAATGTGAAATTTCCCCATGGGTCTTCTATGTCCTGCTTATATTGACCACATACCATAACTTCCGTTCCATCTAGCGGAGCCCAAAAAGTCTCTCCTAGTTCAAACTTTTTTCTTTCTGCTTCTGTAAAGTTCATAGAATTAATCCATTCATCAATAGATAATTTGAAAATATCAATACCATTTAAGTAAAATACAAACTCATCCAATTGATAAATAGATGGTTCTGTTTCCAACTCTCCATCCCGATTAATATCGCCAACTACAGATAGCATGATATAGTGTACTAATTCGTCCTTAATAAAATATGAAAAGAGTAAATCTTTATTACCAACTTGCAACACATCATATGTATATTCAGGAGCAACAGCTGTAGAATATCTTACGTACCATCCCCGCTCAACGACTATATTTTCGCCGTTGAGGAATTTATCCCATAAACCAGTTTTAAAAGACTCAAAGTAATCTTTAACATTGTCACCAATATTTAGAAATGAAGTACTAAATTCTTCCCCCATATCACTGAAGATGTCTATTTTTGACAATTTATCATTTTCATCATACTGTATTGTGGCACAACCCCAATTCTCTTTATAATTAATTGTGGCACTAAGATTTTCCTGATTCTCGAAATTCAAGTAACTATGAAATATCTCATAATCTCCTATATAAAACTGTATGATATAGTCCTCTTCGGTGCGGTCATCCAATGAGAAAATATGTTTTTCCCATATGGGGCGATTCGTTTTAAGAAGATTTATACCCAAAAAATCCATGGTAATCTCTTCTGGTATGGAAATGTCAAATTCTTTTGGACGTGAGACAGAAGAAGCATCTTCCAAAGAAGATGAGTCCAATTCTACAGAACCATTCTCACCACTCACTTGCTCAGCGCATGCCGTTAAATTAATACAAAAGATAATACATAATAGACATAAAATAATCCTGCTTCTATTCAAGTGCAAGCACATACCCTGCCTCCTTTATCATCAGACTGTGGTCGCCACTTTAACTGGCACTGACAGCCAATAAATTTTACAATTCTATTTTACCAAAACACCGGTGAGTTCTCAATCAGATTATTGAACTCCTCATAAACACTGGCTTTTTCGTCCCAAAAGATGCCCATTTTATGCGGTTTTCAGATTTTTTTGCAAAACAAAAGACCCTTGAAAATCAAGGATCTTGTGAGTAGCGAGAGGGGGATTCGAACCCTCGACACTACGGGTATGAACCGTATGCTCTAGCCAACTGAGCTATCTCGCCACATTATGAAATATATCCAACCTTTGTTGGAGTGGGACCTATAGGGCTCGAACCTATGACCCTCTGCTTGTAAGGCAGATGCTCTCCCAGCTGAGCTAAGATCCCGAATGGTTACTTTCGCAACCGACTTCGTTAGTATACTATGAGCCTCTCGGTTTGTCAACTAATTTTTTATTTTTTTGTAAAAGTTTTATGTACAATTGAGACAACAACAGAAAATACCTCTTTGTCGCCAAATACATACGCTACAACCTCATAAAAATGTCTAAGGGCCTGACATTTTCAGTCAGGCCCTGTTTGCCATACTTTTTCAGAATAGCTTTGCTAACTACACAAATTACATTCTCTCCGGAGCAGAAAATCCCAACAATTCAATACAAGTCTCCAGTACATCTCTGGTCAATACCAGAAGTGCAATATAACCCTGTTTTTTCACAGTATCTTCTTCGGATAAAATTTTGGTCTCATGGTAAAACTTATTAAATGCATTTGCCAAATCATAGATATACGCACATACCTTATGAGGTGCAGTCTCTTCGCAAGCTGCTTCCATTACTGTGTTGAACTTGGCAATTTCAAGCATCAGGGCCTTTTCGTAGTCACTGCCTGCAAGTCCCAATGACCCGTTATCTGCAATCACTCCACCCTGTTCTTTATACTTATTCAAAATAGATTTAATACGAACAATGGTATATAAAATGTATGGACCTGTATCTCCCTCAAAGGAAGTGAATTTGTCTATATCAAAAATATAGTCTTTGGAAGCCTGATTGGACAAATCGCCATATTTGATGGCTGAAAGTGCAACGATGCTTGCAGTCTGTCTTGCCTCCTCCTCTGAAACATCTCTGTTGTCGGTAATCTTACGATACATTTCATCGTTAATTTCTTTAATCAACACCTCAAGACGCATAACACCGCCTTCACGTGTCTTAAAAGGCTTACCGTCCTTACCGTTCATGGTTCCAAAACCGATATGAACAAGGTCTGTTTCCGGCTTTACCAGTTTCGTCTTTCTTGCACAACGGAATACCTGCTCAAAATGAAGTGCCTGACGTTTGTCCGTGAGATAAATCATTAAATCCGGGTCATAATCTTTCACACGCTCCATAATCGTTGCCAGATCCGTTGTTGTATAGAGAGCTGCTCCGTCTGATTTTAAAATCATACAGGGAGGAAGTTCCTTGGTATCGCTCTCTTCCTTTACATCTACCACAAGTGCACCATCACTCATGTATGCGTATCCGTCTGCCTTCATCTTATCAGCCATACCGGGAATCACATCATGCACATCTGATTCACCCTTCCAAAGTTCAAAATCTACATTCAGATTAGCATAGTTCTTCTTAAGATCGGGTATGGAAATCTCCATAATGTGCTTCCAAAGCGCACGGTGACCGCGCACCCCTGCCTGAAGTTTAAAGGTCGCGTCCAAAGCTCTTTGCTTATACGCATCATCTTCTTTGGATTTTGCAGATGCAGTGGGATAAATCTCCCCTAAATCTCCAATTGTGAAAGGTGCTTCTTCAGGATATTCTCCATCATAATTTTCATCAAAATATACCAAATCGGGCTGGCGTTCCTGCAACTCTGTGATGATAAGACCCATCTGCAGTCCCCAATCACCCAAGTGAATATCACCAATAATATCATGACCTGCATAACGTACAATTCTCTTAATACTTTCACCGATAATAGCAGAACGCAAATGTCCTACATGCAGGGGTTTGGCTACATTGGGTCCGCCATAATCGATAATTACCTTCTTAGGCTGCTTGGGCATCTCCAGACCAAATTTCTCATCCTGTGCCATTCCCTCAATATACTGACGCAAAAACGCTTCATCCATCTTCAGATTCAGGAATCCGGGGGCAACTGCCACTGCTTCCTTAAATACCTTACTGTCCTTTAACTGCTCTGCCACTTCATTTGCAATCATAATGGGAGCCTTTTTATATTGTTTAGCACCTGCCATAGCGCCGTTACACTGATATTCACATAAGTCCGGACGGTTAGAAACAGTCACTCTGCCCAGTGCACCATCATATCCTGCAACTACAAAGGCCTGTGCCATTTCTTCGGTCAACATCTCTAATATCTTCTTCATACAACGAACCTATCCTTTCTGTAATTTCAAGTCTATCCAATTAATATATCGTATATTCCCGATTCTGGCAACAAGGAAAATCGTTAAAGACCTTAGACATTCATCTTTTCTGCCTCTTTTGCATCATCCTTAACTCCCACATAACCACCACAGGTAAAGCAGAACAATATACTTGCTATGCCGGCAACCTGAGATGCAGTCATCGCCACCAGTGAATTCACTATTGAGTAATTTGCAAGCGCATATGTCCCTTCAAACGCAACAAATTGCGTAATAATATTGCCACAGCCGGATATAACAAGCTGACCTATGTACAAAATGCCAATCAAAACGCCTGCCTGCACTGCAGTTCCTACCGGACGTGTCTTCGTGAAAATAAAAAAAGCAATTACATATAATATCAACTGAAAAAACATTAAAAGTAATGATGCTATAGGAATAGAAAACATACTCTCCACTCCCAATGCCATCCCCGTCAATTCTTTGAGCGGCTCCTGAAACACCGTAACCAACGCCAGCATAACCAGCGCAATTAACTGCAAAATCAAAACTGCTGTCTGTAACTTTTTTACACTACTCCTTCTCATAAATCATTCCTCCTATCATTTCTCTGAATTTCTCTCTCTGCCTTCGAGTATGCGCACCCACAATAATCCTGTCTGTACAAATCATACTCTGCTGACAGTTCAATAGACCTTTTATATCCGTTCCGCTTCTTAAAATCAGATGGTAACCAACTAACACCATACTCCTGCCCCAGCTTCTCACCGATTGCATTGAGTAGGGACGCATTTTTCAGCGGACTGATGGTAAGGGTGGTACCGAAGTAATCATATCCGCCCTCTGTAGCCAACTTTGCCGTTTCCCTAAGGCGCATATCAAAGCAGATGGCACATCTCTCGCCGCCTTCCGGACAATGTTCATAACCTTTCACAGCCTGCATAAACTGCTCCGGACAGTAGTCGCCCTCAAGGATATGAATGGTATGCCCCTTTCCTTCTGCATTGTATGCTGCAATCAACCGCTTCTGTTCCTCCACACGCTTTTGATACTCCGCGGAAGCCGAAATATTGGGATTGTAGTAAAAAACCGTTATGGCGAAATACTTACTCAAATATTCCAGGCAATAACTGCTGCAGGGTGCACAGCAGCTGTGTAAAAACAACCGTGGAACATGCTCTCCCAGTCCTTCTATCAATTTATCCATTTCCTTTTGATAATTTCGTTGATTCATAGCTTCCTTTCATTCTTTTATGACTATTTCCACTTTCCCTACATTTTACCATACCGGACAGAATTATAAAAGCACCGATTCTGACTAAAAAACATTGCACATTCCATTCCTGCCCTTTAAAATGAGTAATATGAATATTACTAACACAAATCTCATAAGGACGGAATTGTTATATGACTGAAAAATTATTTTATAAAGATACGCATATCACTGCATTTGAAAGTACTGTGCTGGAATGTGTAAAGGACGAGACCCGAGGTCTCTACCGCATCCTCCTTTCAGCTACCGCCTTTTTCCCTGAAGAAGGTGGACAGACGCCTGACAAGGGCACTCTGAACGGACTGGATGTGCTTGATGTACAGATTGACGGAGATTTGATTTATCATTATCTGAATCAGCCCCTGGAAATCGGTGCTACCGTTTCCGGACAAGTGGACTGGGAACAGCGCTTTGACTTTATGCAGCAGCACTCGGGAGAACATATTATCTCAGGACTGGTAAATAAGCATTACGGCCTGCGTAATGTAGGTTTCCACTTAAGTATCAATGAAGTGACTCTGGACTTTGACGGCCCATTAAGTCCGGAGCAGCTGCGTGCCATTGAACAGGAAGCAAATGCTGCCATCTATGCAGACCTGCCTATTATCATCTCCTATCCCGATGATAATGGACTAAGTACGCTGGAATATCGCAGTAAAATCGAAATCGAAGGACAGGTGCGTATCGTCACCATTCCCGGCTACGATGTATGTGCCTGCTGTGCCCCTCATGTAGAGACTACAGGACAAATCGGTATGATAAAGATTACAAATGTGCAGAGTCACCGGGGCGGCGTCAGAGTCAATATTCTCTGCGGCAACCGTGCTCTGAATGACTATAGTCAGAAGCAGGACAGCGTATCCGCAGTATCGGTAACCCTGTCTGCCAAACAGGACCAAATCCATCAGGCCGTCCTACGACTAAAGGATGAGAATCAGCGTCAGAAGGAACGCATTAACGAACTTCAGGCAAAGTATCTGGAACTGACCCTGAATACTCTGCCTGCACCCGAAGTATCACCGGATGTAACGCTCTTCGTAAATCCCATGGATACCATTGCCATCCGTAATTCCGTTAACACGCTGGTAGAAAAATATCCCGGCTACTGTGGTATCTTCGCAGGCGATGATATAAATGGCTATCAGTTCATTCTGGGCAGCAGCACCAAAGATTGTCGCGAAATTGCTGCTACCCTGCGAAGTGAACTTGGCGCCAAATGCGGCGGCAGTGCACCCATGATTCAAGGAAGTGTAAATGCACCCGCCGATGATATCCGCAATCATATTCTCGCAGGCAATACACCGGCAAATGCATAACAAATATAAAAGGACTGTATTACTTCCCAAAAGGGAAATAGTACAGTCCTGCTTTTTATGCTACTACTTCTTTTGCTTTGTTTCTATATTTTATGAATACCAGGAATCCTATGGTCAATACAATACCGATTGGTAAGCTAATCCACGCACTCTTGGTGAGACCTGCTATGATATATGTAACAAAGGAAATTCCTGCCACAGAAATCGCATAGGGTAACTGTGTGGAAACATGCTTCACATGATCACACTGTGCACCTGCAGATGCCATAATCGTCGTATCGGAAATCGGCGAACAATGATCACCACAAACTGCACCTGCCATACATGCAGAGATAGAAATAATCATCAGTGTAGGGTCATTAGCAAATACTTCTACTACAATGGGAATCAGGATACCGAATGTACCCCAACTGGTTCCGGTAGCAAATGCCAGGAAACAACCTATTACAAAAATAATTGCGGGCAAGAACATCATAAAGCTCTCTGCACTACCCTTGGTCAGCATTTCCACATATTCCTTGGCACCCAGACTATCTGTCATAGCCTTCAGGGTCCATGCAAAAGTCAGAATAAGGATAGCTGGAACCATTGCCTTAAAGCCTTCAGGAACACACTCCATACATGTCTTCAGATTCATCACCCGGCGAAGCAAATAATAAACCAAAGTAATCATCAGCGCAATGGCACTACCTAACATCAATCCGTCAGAAGCATCACAGTTTGCGAATGCATCTTTAAAAGGAGTTCCTTCAAAGAATCCACCGGTGTAAATCATACAGATTACACAACAAACAATCAAGGAAACAATAGGTACAATCAGATCGATAACCTTACCCTTTTTCTGTTCTTCTTTACCGGTTGTCTTTTCTACCATTTCATTCATCTTGGTCATGGCATCTTCTGCCTTCTTCATAGAACCGAATTCTACTTTCATTAAAACAGCAACAATCACAAAGATAATGGTCAAAATTGCATAAAAGTTATAGGGAATTGCCTGTACGAACAGTGAAAATCCATCCTCACCCTCTACGAACCCGGTTACTGCCGCTGCCCAGGAAGAAATGGGAGCAATAATACATACCGGCGCTGCTGTGGCATCGATTAAGTATGCCAGTTTCTCTTTAGAAACCTTATGCTTATCCGCAATAGGACTCATTACACTACCTACGGTCAGACAATTAAAATAGTCATCAATAAAGATTAACATACCCAGTACAACAGTTGCCAGCTGTGCACCCACCTTGGTCTTAATCTTGGTCGATGCCCAACGACCGAAAGCCTCGGAACCGCCTGCCTTGTTCATCAGACTTACCATAACACCCAATATAACAAGGAAAACCAATATACCCACATTGTACTCATCTGAAAGCACGCTTACCACGCCGTCATTAAAAATATGGAGCATTGCTTCTTCCAGATTAAAGCCTGCATAAAACAGACCACCCACAAGAATACCAATAAATAAAGAGCTATACACTTCCTTGGTAATCAGCGCCAAGGCTATAGCTACCAGGGGCGGAATTAACGCCCAAAATGTTGCATACATCTTCTGTACCTTCGACTGTTTCCGTGACATCTGCCTCGCTTCCGGAAAACATCACACAGTCCCCTCTCAAATAGTTTTACCGCACGCCGCGCGGCATAACTCTATTGTATGCTAAAACCGGTCTGACCGCAACTCTTATTTTATGTGCTTTTCCTCTTTCTTCGCATAAAAACAGGACGCCTCCGGACCAATGTCATTTTGTTAATCCCTCTGTCCCATGTCCATGCCTTAGGGCGCCATAGAAGCCGGGAAAGTGTTGTGACAAATGTGAGCGTTTCTCAAAGTCATCCTTTGCAATCGGTTTTTGTGTCTTTTCACGTAAGAACATCTGCCGGCCTGTGTCCGTGACAAAAGCACGGTGGACTATTGTGGGAAGTAAATGTGGATTTTCTAAAATGTGCGGCTTTGGAATTTGTGATTCGTCCCTATTTTTATGAGCTGGGACAAAAATAAGCGTCATGTTCGCGGATTGACCGGAAAGCTGAGCTAAGAAAAGCTCTTCTTTCCGTTCACCGCGGACATGGCGCAATTTTTGTTCAAGGCCATAAAAACAGGGACCTGATTCCAAAGCTTCGCACATAAGAAAATCTCACATTTGCTTCTAAAACAATAGC
>JAZODQ010000104.1:0-7593 GCA_045597105.1 Acetatifactor sp. | reverse complement strand
ACCACGCACTGCAGTCTCAATCTGTGCAATACTGGGGCTGTCCATATTATGGTGTGCCTGCATACCCATTGCATCGATTCTGGTGCCTTCTGCATTCTTGATATCTCTTAACAGATTGGCGATACCTACACTCTTGTTCGGTTCAGAATCATTGTAATCATTGTAATAAAGCTCTACATCTGCAGGAGCGTATTTATTTGCATATTGGAATGCCTTGATAATATACTCATTACTCTGGTCACCATATACAGCTGCCCAATTGGAGCTTTCATAAGATGCTCTGGGCTTAGCGGTAGAATCACTGATGGCTTCATTTACTACGTCCCAACCGTAGAACATGTCCTTATAGGGGCTGTCCTCACCTACGAAATGATCCAGCACACTCATAATGTACCACTCCAGACGCTTGTCCATTACAGCAGGAGTTACAAATGCACCATTTGAACTATAACCTTCTTTAAAGAACCAATCAGGAGTCTGGGAATGCCATACAAGTACATGTCCTCTGATTTTGATGAAATCATCAGGATTCGCATCATTCCACTCTTTAATATAGTTCAACATATTATCTGCACCAGTAAAATCAAGTGAAGGTACCACAAGGCTCTCACCATCAAAAGTAATTTCCTGTGTCGGATTGGCACGTAATAAAGATTCCGGTTTCGTTTCATTCTCAAAAGTGATGGCATTGAAATGCTTTTTGGTCAAATCCATCAGCAACTGATTATTCAGACCATTCTGTCCCACACAGGTACCGGCAATAGCATCTGCTCCCAGGTCTCTGGTAATGGCATCTTTCCAATTCAGAATATCCTGCTCGATGCTGCCTTGTACACCAGCGCCCGGAGCACTGCCACCCGTGTTAGATGTATCGCCCAGCTCAAATGTAACACTAGCAATGTCCATTTCAATTGGTGTAGGGTCATTTTGAGTTGCAAAGTTTGAAGTAATTGCAAAATATTTTAAACCGGATTTTGTAGTGGCATTGGGAACAATTTCACTTGCCCACCAACTTACATCCGTCTGCTGGTAGTACTTATCTGCATATGTGTTGTCATTAAATGACTTATATGCAAACTTACCTGCTTCAGCGTTTATCACATTAAATGTGATCTTTGACAATCTTGAACAATCCACATCGCCGGGTATTGCGAAGAAGATGGATTGCCAGTTTCCATTAAAATATAAATGCATACCACCATTGGCAATCTCTGTAACCTCAACACTTCCTTTTTCAGTCTGTGTCAGTTCTGCCATGGTGTATGTTTTTGTTTCGGTACCAGCTGCTTTTACTTCTGCGGGCATCAGATGTATGCTGCAAAATACCATCAGTACCGCCAATATTCCGGCAATACTTTTTTTAAGTTTCGTTTGCATTGCTTTTCCTCCCATATATAAATTATACGTCTATAAATATATAGGAATTTTTTATATTTCTCTTATTCAATCTTGTGATTTATTTATCAATTTTTGCTATTTTTATATTGCTATTTATTTCTGCATTAATACACTTGTATTGTTTTCACAAGTTCCATTACTTGTTTTTGTACACATTTACCAATTCCACAAAAAAAGTTCGGTATCTCCCAAAGAGAAATACCGAACTCAAAAAATTCTGCATATTCAATTAGTGGTGGAACAATCTGATACCGGTAAATGCCATTACCATATTGTGCTTGTTACAGCACTCGATTACTTCACCGTCTCTTACGGAACCGCCGGGCTGTGCAATATATTTCACACCGCTCTTGAATGCTCTCTCCACATTATCAGAGAAGGGGAAGAATGCATCGGAACCTAAAGTTACGTTCTGATTCTGATCCAGCCATGCTCTCTTTTCTTCTGCAGTAAATACTGCAGGCTTGGTCTTGAAGATAGTTTCCCATGTACCATCAGCCAGTACATCCATATATTCCTCACCGATGTACAGGTCAATTGCATTGTCTCTGTTTGCTCTGCTGAGACCATCTACAAACTGAAGTCCCATTACCTGAGGAGACTGGCGAAGGAACCAGTTATCAGCCTTCTGACCTGCCAGTCTGGTACAATGAATACGGGACTGCTGTCCTGCACCGATACCAATAGCCTGTCCGTTCTTTACATAGCATACAGAGTTGGACTGGGTATACTTCAGAGTGATTAAAGCAATCTTCATATCAATCAGCGCTGCCTCAGTCACCTCTTTATTCTCAGTTACGAAGTTGGATAATAACTCGCCATTGATATCCAGCTCATTTCTGCCCTGCTCAAAGGTAATACCATATACCTGCTTACGCTCCAAGGGATTGGGAACATAGTTCTCATCAATCTGAATAATAGCATAAGCGCCCTTTTTCTTCTCCTTTAAAAGCTCTAAAGCTTCAGGCTCGTAACCGGGAGCAATCACACCGTCAGATACCTCTCTCTTAATTAAACGTGCTGTATCTACATCGCACACATCGGACAAGGCAATGAAATCACCAAAGGAAGACATTCTGTCTGCGCCTCTTGCTCTTGCATAAGCGCTTGCCAAAGGAGATAATTCGCCCAAATCATCTACCCAGTAAATCTTTGCAAGGGTATCATCAAGGGGCAGACCTACCGCTGCACCTGCAGGAGACACATGCTTAAAGGATGTTGCTGCAGGCAGACCTGTTGCTTCTTTCAATTCCTTTACTAACTGCCAGCCATTGAAAGCATCCAGGAAATTAATATATCCGGGCTTACCGTTTAATACGGTAACAGGCAGTTCACTACCATCTTCCATGAAGATTCTGGAAGGCTTCTGATTCGGGTTACAACCATATTTTAATTCGATTTCGTTCATTTTTATACCTTTCTGCCTTAGGGCATGTGTCTTTCATTACTGGTTCTTATTAAAAATCTTTGTGCGGTATTCACCGGTAGCAATATCAATAAAACGTACAAATAAGGATACCTTATTATCTGCATTCAGATTCTCCCAAACCATATCTGCAAAAGCATCCATATCGTTGGGAATGGCTACCTTCTTAGGCTCGCCATAGAAGCTGGGCAAAGGATTTCCATCATGCATGTATGTATGAATAAAATGTCCCTGACCTGCAATAGGCTTATCATAAGTAAAGGTATAACGATTACAACAGGAAGGGTCACCGTCATTGCTCTTTAAGATGGACATAGCATAATCATATGCACCATTTTCCACATGCATAACACCGGAAATTCTGGGGGTGAAGTTAGGACCGTCGGGCTCGAACTCACGGCTTCTTAAAGACTGCTCAAAAGTCAAGCCTGCTTTCATGCCATCATAAATGGTATCGGTCTGGTCACCATTGGTCACGATTGTATCGTTGCCCAGTACTCTGACCGGTGCATAGATAATCAGACTGGGATCTTCCAGCTTAGAAGGATCAAATGCCTGTGTACGGATTCCTTCTCCTTCTGTTACAAATACACGGTTACGGCTGTTGGAGCTTCGTCCCATAATAAAATATGCTGTCACTGCATACTTACCGTCTTCGGAACGGCCGATTACAATCCCTCTGCCGGGATATTCATTACCTGATAATTCCTTTGCAAGTTCTAACATTGTTTTCCCTCCTATTAGTTAAAAAAGACCACCTGAGCATCACAATCAGTGGTGCCCAGGCGGTCGGCTTTACGTCTCTCTACACTCCCTGTGGGTTACCCCACCGCAGTTACCTGCTTCCGCCAGTCGTGTAGCTCTGACTACATATTACCTAATTCCCACTACTTTTTCAAGTAGGAATTTGTAAATTTAAATTATTCTCCGATGGATTTTTTCTTTCTCTTCAGAAGGAATGCGCCTGCACCTGCACCGCCGGCAACTACACAAGCTGCAACTACCACGATAGGTACTATGCCGGAGCCCTTCTCTCCATCATCATTAACAGTTACACTTACAGTTTCAGACTGTTCAACGTTTTCAGAGCTTTCGCTGTCGTCGGTTTCAGCCTTATCATCTACATCCTTATCAGGTGTTGTAGTAGAACCACCGGTAGTCACATCTGATACATAGTCAGGATCAACCATAGAGTAGTCAACCCATGCCCAGTAAGCAGGCTTAACCTTATAGTTGCCATCAAATAACAGAGGACAATGTGCCATGCTACCGTCAGAACCACCACCTACATTAGATGATTCCTGTAACCAGGAGTAGGTATCAATGGTTCCCCAGAAGGTTACACCACCGATTTCGATACCATCTTCAGCATCCAGTTTCAACAGTAAGTCGTGAATCTTCTTGTAATGCTCAGCCTGTGCCTTGTACTCTCTTTCAAGAGCAGAATCAGAACCGATATAATCAGTTGCCTTTAAGTCTAACTCGGTAATCTGTACCTTACCAACTACTGCACAGTAGTCGCGGATTGCTCTTTCTAAGGTACCCATACCGGGGTTGTACAGATTGTAGTGTCCCTGCATACCCATTGCATCAATTCTGGTGCCTTCTGCTGCAAGTACATCTGTCAACAACTGAACGATACCTTTCACCTTTCTGGTGTCGGTTTCGTTATAATCGTTGTAGTAAAGCTCTAACTCTGCAGGAGCATACTTGTTAGCATACTGGAATGCCTTAATAACAAACTCATTGCTCTCATATACTGCCCACCAGCTGGAGTTGGAACCATGTCTGGTATCGCTGGGCTGCTCAGCCTTGGTTACGGTATTGGTTCTGTATCCACCGGTACCGTCACTTACTGCCTCGTTTACAACGTCCCAGCCATAGAACAGGTCTTTATACTTACTGTTTTCACCTACAAAGTGCTCTAATACGGTCTTGATGTACCATTCAAGACGCAGGTTCATCTCTTCAGGAGATACATAGTTCTCTGTACCGTCTGCATTCTGACCGATTACATAATTCTCACGGAAGAACCACTCCATGGTCTGGGAATGCCATACAAGTACGTGACCTCTTACCTTAATAGGACTTTCAGGATGATCTTCATTCCACTTCATGATTGTGTTCAACTTCGCATCTGCACTAGTGAAGCTCAAAGTAGGAACTACCAGCTTCTGACCGTTGAAATCAACAGTCTGTAAAGTTGTATGAGTCTCAGAATAACCCATTAAAGCATCAGGCTTTAATTCATTACCTAAGGTAATTGCATTGAAGTGCTTGTTAGCCAGCATCTCAACACCGATATCATCAAACTCGTTACCGGTAATTGCGGTACCAACGATGAAATCGTCGCCGAATTCCTGAGTTAAGGAAGCCTTCAAATCAGGTACATCTTCATCAATTGAAGGCGGCTCGGGGATGTATTCCTCAATCTTTACGCCGGTAATAGCGTAGCTACCAAGTACACAATCACCCTGTCCGTAATTGGTACCCTGCTCAAGGATACGGATAAATACGGATTCAATCTTATTTGCATTGGTTACTTTCCAAATACCCTCGTACTTCGTCCACTCACCTACATTCAATACCTGTGAGTAAACACCCTGAAGGTTAGGGTTATAATCAGCCACACCGTTCACATCTACAGTGTAAGGTGAGAAGGATACAACTCTCTGAGGATCGGGTGCTCCCTTGTAATCATCGGAGAGTTTCGCCCAGAAGGAGAAGGTATAAGTACCATCCTGTACTACTCTGCCTGTAATATCCTGTGCAAAACACTGATAAGGTGAAGTTCTTGCAGAGTATACACCATATGTAGAAACGTTATCAAAAATAGGTGTAGGATTTACTGCTGTAGTAATCGTTACATTATCCCAGAATGCAGCCTTCCAGTCGGATACATCTTCGTCATCAAAGTTACCGTTGATTACGATACCGCCACTGGAAATTGCTTCAGGTACATAATTACCATACATGGTAAAGGTAATGCTTTCAAAGTCTGCATAAGAGCCTTCGGCACTTGCCAAACTCATGAGAGAGAACTTATTAATCTGTGCATCTGAGTAAGGCTTAAATACACGAGTACCATAAGTTCCATCATAGTTCACTACCATAGAATCATAATTCTTCATCAGCTTAACAGCTACAGGAAGAGTCTGACTCTTCATCTTTACACTAACGGTTTCACACTGTGACAAGTCAATCTTTACGGGCAACTTGAAGCTTACTTCGCCGTAAGTGCCGGGCAGATTTACTCTAACACTGTCTGTACCCTTCTCAAAGGATGAACCGGACCAACCATCAGCTTCCATCTTTAATACATCTTCCCATGTATATGTTAAGATTGTATATTCGGGAACCACGTAAGGTGCACTGCTTGTTACAAGTCTATTCGCACTCAAGCCGTCAAGTACACAAATATCTCCATTAGCTTCAGTTGCACTAATTCCTAAGTACTTCATATTTCCTGCGAGATATGTAGGTGCCGGTGCTGCACCATATGTATAATGTACGGCGCCCTTCTGAGGTGATGAAGTTGACCAAAGCTCATTCATTTCCTCATCATAGAAATAGAACTTTAAGGGAACATCACTCTTTGAAATTGCAATACAAACATCCTGAGCAGCCGCTAAGCTAATTGCCTCAGGCAACTCAAATACTGCAACATCTTCTGTAGAGGCAAAAGTAATTATCTGCTTATCATCTACAGGCGCTACAGTTGCTGTAGTTGCTTCTGCATTCACAACAAAATTGTCTGCAGTCCAGGTAAACATATCACCGGCTTTGGTCATGTTCTTACCGGCAAATACGATTCTTGTAGATGCTATATTTGCTGATGCATCAGTACTTACAAAACCAATATATTTCAGATCAGATCTGCCATCTGTGATAACAGAATAACCCTCACCTGTTACGGTAGGTGTGCCTGCTGCATAATCTGCTGCAGTGTATGCATTAACCTGTACACCATTTACAGAGACTGCATCTTCCAAATTAATAGCCTGAATCTTACTCATGTCAATGAAATCAGGAATTGCAAAGTATACTGCTGCATTGGCTTCAGCAAATGCAATATCTACACTACCACCGGCGATTACAGCAGGACTAACTACTGCATTACCACTGATTACAGGCACAAATGCTGCTGTAGGAACGGAATCGTATGCTTCTGTTACAAATTCACTGCCATCTTCCACATCTCCGTCAATAACAAATGAAACGCTATCAACAACAATGGGAGCTGTATCGTCTGCATTAAGCATAAATGCAAACTTGGTAATCTCTTCCTCAGTTGCTACATCAAAGGAGGTCTCGCCGTATTTCACATCTACCTGTGTGTCACCGGCATATAATTTCACGGCCAGATTAGCAACATTACCGATAGATGTATTAATGGACATCTTCGTAATCTTCTTACCTGCCATCGCAGCGGGAATATCAAACTGAACCTCACCATACTTCTCAGCAAAGTTCATGGTCAATCTACCGTCTTTATTAGTTACGGAAGATACCTGACTCCAACCACCTGTTGCAGTTAAATCATTAAAGTTGTAAGAAACTTCAGATATGAAGTCACTACCACCGTCTACATCACCTTCTACGATGAATGTAACTTTCTTGATTACAAATGCATTAGCCGCTGCTATTTCATTCGGATTAGGTGCATCACCGGGTGCACTGGACATAAGACCGATACCTGCTATTTCACGTGCAGTAATCGTGCCATTCATATTACCATAGAATACACTACTATGAGAATGACTCGACAT
>JAZODQ010000103.1:0-2447 GCA_045597105.1 Acetatifactor sp. | reverse complement strand
ACCTGGCCCAGATCCTTTATGCCTACCATTCAGACACAGAGAAATCTGATTGCCAAGATGAAGCTGATTCCGGTACATGATCTGATTCATGACAAGAGCCTGCTTCTGATTGACGATTCCATTGTGCGTGGAACACAGCTGGGTGAAACTACTGAATTTTTATACCAGAGCGGTGCTAAGGAGGTACACATCCGTCCTGCATGTCCGCCCATTATGTTTGGTTGTAAATATTTGAACTTCTCACGTTCTTCTTCTGAGATGGACTTAATTACCAGAAGAGTGCTGAAAGAAATTGAGGATGAGGGTAAAGAAATCAATTTAGCGGATTATGTGGACCCCGATACGCCCGAGTATGCTGAGATGGTAGAAAGAATCCGTCAGAAACTGAACTTTACCTCACTTAAATTCCAGAGACTGGATGACATGGTGAAGTCCGTGGGAATTGACAGATGTAAGCTGTGTACCTATTGCTGGGACGGCAACGAATAGGAAAACAGAGGTTTCCCTATTCGTGAAAATATGCCTGCAGGCATATTCTCGCAGGAAATGGTCGGCAAAATTTGCATAGGAAAACAGAGGTTTCGTATGATTAAAAATATAATCTTTGATATAGGAAATGTGCTTGCGGATTTCGGTTGGAAGGACTATCTGTTTGACAGAGGTTATGATGCCGCCATGGTGGAGCGTATTGCCCTTGCCAGTGTCAATAGTCCGGTATGGTTCGAACTGGACAGAGGAATATGGACAGAAGAAGAACTGATGGATGGTTTTATTGCCAATGACCCCGAAATAGAGCAGGAGTTGAGAGAGAGTCTGACCTGTATCACCGGCATGGTAACGCCCAGGGACTATGCATGTCCGTGGATGCGTGAACTGAAGGAACGTGGATTTCAGGTGTACTATTTGTCCAATTTTTCGGCTAAGGCGGAGCGGGAATGCTCGGATGCACTGGCCTTTCTGCCATTGATGGATGGGGGTATACTCTCTTATAAAGAGAAGCTGATTAAACCGGATCCGGCCATTTATAAGCTTTTGCTGGACCGTTACGGACTGGTTGCACAGGAGTGTATTTTCCTGGATGATACCCCCGTGAATGTGGAAGCGGCTAAGCAATTGGGGATCCATGGTATTGTTTTCGCCACCAAAGAACAAGCTTTGGCAGAGATGGAGCAAATTATTAGTGGAAATAAGTAGTGGTTATAGGGTACAATGTTTTGTGTCAGTGTTAAGTGGCAAAGCATGGTGCCCTATATATGTATAGAGGCAGCATAATAAAATAAAAAGGAAGGTATCAATAATGGAAAATTTTCAGTTTTACAGCCCTACGGAATTTGTGTTTGGTAAGGATACAGAGAGCCAGTGCGGCGCTTATGTAAAGAAGTATGGCGGAACCAAGGTGCTTGTACACTATGGTTCACAGTCTGCAGTGAAGTCCGGACTGTTAGACAGAGTGACAGCATCTCTGGAGCAGGAAGGTATTGCGTATGTGACATTGGGTGGTGTACAGCCCAATCCCAGAGATACTCTGGTATATGAAGGTATTGAGCTGGTTCGTAAGGAAAATATTGATTTCATCGTAGCAGTAGGCGGCGGTTCCGTTATCGACTCTGCAAAGGGTATTGCGGTAGGTGTGCCCTATGAAGGTGATTTCTGGGATATGTATGCAGGAAAGGCGCCTGTAAAGGCTGCATTACCTGTAGCAACTGTATTGACCATCGCAGCAGCCGGTAGTGAAGGCTCTCCTTCTTCTGTTGTTACCAAGGAAGAGGGTATGTTAAAGAGAAGTATCGGCACCGATTTGATTCGTCCCAGATTCTCTATCTTAAATCCTGCATTAACCTGTACATTGCCTGCATATCAGACCGCATGCGGCGCTACCGATATCATGGCACATGTATTCGAGAGATATTTCACCAATACTAAGGAAGTAGAGATTACCGACCGTCTCTGTGAAGCAGTACTGCAGACAATGGTAAAGGAAACTCCCCGTGTGATTGAAGATCCCAATAATTATGATGCAAGAGCAAATATTATGTGGGCAGGTATGGTTGCACATAATAATATCGTGGGTGTAGGTAGAGCGCAGGATTGGAACAGCCACAATCTGGAGCATGAGTTGTCCGGTCTGTACGATGTGGCTCACGGTGCAGGTCTGGCAGTTGTAATGCCTGCATGGATGGAATATGTATATCATCATGATGTAATGCGTTTTGCACAGATGGCAACCAGAGTATTTGGTGTACCCATGAACTTTGCGGATCCCAAGGATACTGCAGTAAAGGGTATCAGAGCATTCAGAGAGTTCCTGTCCAAAATCGGTATGCCTATTAACTTTGAGCAGTTGGGTGCGAAAGCAGAGGATATCCCTGTTCTGGTAGAAAAGCTGGGCATCGGTGACGGCACCAGAGGTGGTTTCGTAACCTTGGATAAGGCTGCAGTGACTAAGA
>JAZODQ010000102.1:0-21620 GCA_045597105.1 Acetatifactor sp. | reverse complement strand
CGCTCACCTGGGAACCGTTCTTCTTTACTGTTTCGATGATTTTCTTGGCAGATGCATCTACAAGCTGATGTTCATAAGCTTTCAATGTGATTCTCATTACCTGATTTGCCATAAAAAAAGTCGCCTCCTTTTCGCACTTTTGATTCATAAGTACGACAAGCGGTGACTGTACACTCTCCCGTGTGTGTCCTAAACCTTTGCGCAACGTTACTCCGGTTTATTAACTACACGTCGTTTCTACCCTTGGTAGACTTGATTCTGGTACAGTGACTTGTCGTCAGTTTCCTAACTTGACATTCGCTCCACGGAAAACCCGCATCTGATTTCTCAGGCGCGGCAACCTCACGCTTCATCGCTATCATGCCACAGCAAGTCATAGTATACATGAGCCTACCATATATTTCAAGATATTTCTTTGTATAAAATTGTATTTTTTTTAGTACAATCCTTTTCCTGCCATCATACATTAAAAGTAACTGATTACTGTTCCTGTTTTCGGCTGATTAATACAGAAGCACCAAGCACCATCACAATTCCCAACAACATTGCACCCGATATCTGTTCATGGTATACCACCACTCCCACTATGGTTGTTACAATAGGTTCTAACGTAGCAAGTACTGCCGCCCTGCCCGCCTCCATATACTTCAATCCCACTGTATATAAAGTAAACGACATGCACGTAGAAAAGAAAGCCATAGCAAAAGCCCATCCCCATAATTCAGCTCCTACGCTCATCTTGGCAAGTAGCCCATCCCCATTTATAAAAGGAAGTACTCCGACACAGGCAAACAGAAATGTATAAGCTGACACTGTCATGGGATGATATCCTTTTTCAAGTGCCACTCTACCAAAAATACTATAAAGCCCGTACCCGATACCACTGCCTAGTCCCAGCAGCATCCCTTCCGTACTCACATTTCCTACACCTCCGGCAATTCCGCTGACAAAAGCACATCCTAAAACTGCCATTGTAAGTGCTACCAGTTTTTGTTTTCCTATCTTCTCTCCAAACACAAACCTGGACAGAATCGTCACCCATATGGGCGAAGTGTACATTAATATAGAAGAAACTGCCACGGAAGAAACCGTTACATTTTTAAAATAGCAATAGCTGAAGAACACAATACTAATCACACCGGTTCCCACAAAACACCATGTATCCTTCACGCTTATCCTCAGTAGCTTCCTATTATATAGAAGAAGTCCTAATATTAAAATCACTGCACTGCCATATACACGTAGGGTTACAATTTCCATACTGGACAACCCCGCTGCATTTAGCTTTTTAATAAATATTACTAAAATACCCCAAAGTATTGCTGCACCCGTCACAAAAACGGGTGCAGCCTTTTGTATCATCTTCAATTTAATATCTCCAAATCAATAAACCATCGATATCTGAATCAATAATATACATTAGTCGGTTAACTTCTTTCCTTCTTCAAACAACTGCTTTACTTCCTCTGAAGGCTCTTTGTCTACCAAAGAAACAACTACTGCTGCAACGGCACCACAGATAAATCCGGGAATGATTTCATATAACCCGGTAGGTCCGGAAAGGAATGCATACCAAAGTGCATCCACCAGGAACCCAACTACAATACCGGCCAAAGCACCTTTATAGGTAAATCTCTTCCAATAAAGAGAAAGCAAAATAACCGGACCAAAGGATGCACCGAATGCCGCCCATGCACATTCTACCAGCGCCATAATTCCTGCACAGTTAGGATTCAACGCAATCGCCAGTGCAATCACTGCAATAATCGCAACCATCACACGACCTGCCCACAGAATTTCCTTATTAGATGCCTTCTTGCGGAAAATCGGTTTATATACATCAGAAGTAAATGCTGATGTAGACAACAGCAGCTGTGAGTCTGCAGTACTCATGGATGCCGCCAAAATAGCTGACAGGAGTAATCCGGCTATGAACGCAGGGAATAATTTACGTACCATAACTACGAAAATCATACTCTGTGAACCTTCTGCCAAATAGGTTCCTACAAACTGATGTCCTACCAAAGCCACAATTGATGCCATGGTCAGAATGATTGCTGTCCAGGTAATACCAATCACCTTAGACTTCTTCATCTCTTTTTCAGACTTAATTGACATATAACGCACTAAAATATGAGGCATACCGAAATAACCAAGCCCCCATCCTAATCCGCTGAGGATATCTGCAATACTGGTCCAATCGAACTTACCACTGGATAAAATATTGTAGTAATTCTCAGGAGTAACCACTTCAGCCATAGGAGCAAAATCAACCATATTCATCGCACCTACCGCAACAATAGGAGTCAGCATAAGTGCTGCCAACATAAGCATACCCTGAAAAAAGTCAGTCCAGCAGACCGCATTAAATCCCCCCAGGAAAGTATATAACACAATAATAATCGTAGCACCTACCATAGCCACAGTTTTGTCCATACCAAAAATCGTATTAAACAAATCACCGCACGCCACAATACTGGATGCTGCGTACACACAATATGCAACGATAAAGATAATGGCACTAACAATCTGCAAAGCAGGATTCTGCACTTTAAATCTTCTGGTCAGATACTGGGGAATTGTAATGGCATCATCTGCTTTAATGGAAAAACGACGCAGTCCGGGTGCCACAAAGTTCCATGCCAAAATCGTTCCGATTAACAAGCCGACAGAGATCCAAACCTGTCCCATACCATATAAATAAATTGAACCCGGGAGTCCCATCAGTACCCATGCACTCATATCCGATGCGCCTGCAGACAATGCTGCAACCCATCCGCTCATTTGGCGTCCGCCAAGGAAATAATCCTTATCACCACCTGAAGACTTACGTCCCTTAACAAAGAATACAATACCTACTGCCAATACCAATCCGATATAAAGCACAAAAGCAAGTATTTCTGCAAAATTGTTTTCCATACTTTCTCCTTACCTACATAAGCATTCTAAATTTATGTATTATATTTTATTTATTACATGTCTTGAATTGTACTAAAATCCCCTGTAAAAAGCAAGCTTTTTCGACAAAAAACATCAATCCCCGCTCCTCTTTGCCAACCACGAAATAAAAACAATTTTTCACTGGCACTCTTCTTTATTCTATTGTATACTGTACCCAGACCAATTGAGACATGTCACCACTCTCAGCAGTGGACATGTACTTTACTACAACAGGAAAGGTTAATCGATAATTATGTGGATTGCAGACAATTGGAAAGATTATGAAGTTTTAGATACCTCAAACGGCGAAAAGCTGGAGCGCTGGGGTGATTACATACTGGTACGTCCGGATCCCCAGGTCATCTGGAACACTCCTCATGACCATGCAGATTGGAAAAAAAAGAACGGCCACTATCACAGAAGTGCCAAAGGCGGCGGTGAATGGGAATTTTTCAACCTCCCTAATGAATGGTCCATTTCCTACAAGGAACTGACCTTCCATTTGAAACCTTTCAGTTTTAAGCACACCGGACTTTTTCCGGAACAGGCTACTAACTGGGACTGGTTCTCAGATATTATTCAGAAGGCAGGCCGTCCCGTTAAAGTCCTGAATCTGTTTGCATACACCGGTGGCGCCACTCTATCTGCAGCCAAAGCAGGTGCTGCAGTAACTCATGTAGATGCCTCCAAGGGCATGGTTACCTGGGCAAAGGAAAATGCTATAGCCTCCGGATTAGGAGATGCACCTATCAGATGGCTGGTGGATGATTGTGTTAAATTTGTGGAGCGCGAGATTCGCCGGGGCAACAAATACGACGGCATCATCATGGATCCTCCCTCCTATGGCAGAGGTCCTAAGGGTGAAATTTGGAAGATTGAAGAAAGCATTTGGCCTTTTATTGAACTGACTACACAGATTCTCTCAGAGGATGCTCTGTTTTTCCTAATCAACTCTTACACCACAGGCTTGCAGCCTGCAGTACTCTCCTACATGATGAATACCGCCATCAAGAAACGTTTCGGCGGACATGTAGAAGCCGGAGAAATCGGTCTCCCCATAAAGGACACTGAACTGGTATTACCCTGCGGTGCTTCCGGACGTTGGAGCCGCTAAATCCTCCTGCAACATCCGGCATTGTATACCTGAACTTTATAGTAACAAAAAACCTCCAAATGTCAGTTCTATAACTTTGGAGGTTTTCTATTATACTAATTCATTTTACAATTATGCCTTTAGCTCAAAGCGTGCCACAAGTTCATTCATGGTTTCAGCCTGTGCTGACAATTCTTCACTGGTTGCAGATGTTTCTTCCGCAGTTGCGGAGTTAGAAGATACAACCTCTGCGATTCGGTTGATACCCTCATCAACCTGCTGCATTGCATTAGCCTGTTGTGTCGCAATTACACTCAAATTCTGGGAGGATTCAGCAATTTCTTCCATACCGGTCACCACTCCCTGTAATGCTTCTGCTGTACTTGCAGCCACTTTGTTGCCTTCTTCAATTTCTTTCAGAGCCCCTTCTATCAAAGCCCTGGTATCCACGGCAGACTTGGCACTCTGTTCTGCCAGAGTTCTAATCTGGTCTGCTACTACTGCAAAGCCCCTGCCTGCGTCACCTGCTCTGGCTGCTTCGATTGCTGCATTCAGTGACAACAGATTGGTCTGGCTGGCAATATCTTCGATTTCAGAAATGATATTACCGATTTTAAGTGAGGTCTCGTTAATGCGGTTCATAGCATCTATCATTGCCCCCATCTCATCACGGCTCGCCTCTGCCTCTTGTGCATATTTTTGTGCCTGTGCATAAGAAGCTTCTACCTGCTCAGAGGTACGCAATACACCTTCGGAAATATTCTCAATCATAGCCTGCATTTCTTCTACTGCTGCAGCCTGTTCTGTGGCACCTTCAGCCAATGCCTGTGCCGCCTCAGCCAGATTGCCGGAGCCGGCAGTCACCATGTTGGCAGCTTCATTTACATCTTTTAATGTCTCGTCCATACGCTGGTTCATATCTCTAACCGCTGTCAGCAGATCTTCAAAGGCACCAACATACTCTTGCTCACATTCACTATCTACATTAAAGTTGCCACCTGCCATTTCACTTAACAGCCCGTTCATATCGCCGATGATCAACTGTAGTTTACCTGCCATCTGTTTTACTTCCTGTACCATCTCAGCCACTTCGTCTTGGCTCTTAGCAACAGGAAATTCGGAATAAATATCTCCCTGTGTGAAGGTCTTTAAACGATCCATTAATAAATGCAAAGGATCCACAATGCTCTTTGCAATCGCATTACCAATTGCCAATGATACACCTACCGCAATTATAACCACCGCTACAATTATAATAATCATAATAATTTCCAGAGTCTGTAACGACTTCTGAATCGCATCACCTTCGGATACATTGTATTCCATCAGACTTTCAAATGCGCTATATACCTCATCATACGCCGGAGCCAGTTCTATTACGTCTCTCTCCTGTGCATATATGGACATTGCGATATTGGTCGAACTGCCTTGTTCCACTATTTCTGTTTCTAAAGCAAAATACTCTTCCAGCTCCGTTTGTACTTTTTGGTATAATCCCTTGCCTTTTTCAGAAATCATCAGAGTCTCTATATGATCTAAGTGCTGGTACAGTTCCTGCTTTTTCTGAGAATGCAGTGCCGTCATCTGTTCGATTACATCCTTATTATCATAACCGACAATCGTTCGTGCAGCACTTCTGACATCAGCAAGCGCTGTCATCGCCTTACCAATATCTCCCTGAGGAAACGCATAGTAAGTCAAGGCACGATTATACTGTGAAGTCATATAAACCACAACAATAATCGCCAGTACAGAAGCGATACTTGCAATCAGCACAGTCAGAATGGAACTGAAATTCAAACGCTTCTTAATGTTCATGTTACTCATGTTATCTTTCGTACTTTTCTCTTTCTTCATATGTAGCACTCCTTTGCTCTAATATATACTCTATTTTATCACTTTTCAGCGCACACATCAATATACAGGCCATGCTCAATTCATATATTTTTACTATTTTACATTCTCTTGTCCACACGCAGCCAAAACCTTGTAAATATCTTCTGCAGGAGCAGTACCTTCACATTCTACCGATACACCGTCATCATATTCCACAATAAAGGAATTCAACTCTTCAGAAGCGGCGAGTAGCGTACACATCTTTTCTATAGAATCCATGGTCAAATCCGTAGCCGCCAGTACATTATCCCTGTTCGTTCCTGCTGCACCGTTTGCTGAATCCGGCGGCGTATCCGACGCCGTTTCCTGTTCCTTTGTTTCCAGATTTCTCTTGATAATTAACTGTATATACTTTCCGTCCTCTTGCAACAAACGTACCTGCAGAACCTCTTCCTTCTCGCCCTTACTCATACTGACTGATTCAAATTCATAATCCTCCGGCACATCCTTGGGCATGTATGCAGCATATAAATCCTTTGTGACATTCATATTTCCAACGATTTCTTCCACTGCATTTTCCAATTCATCTTTGTTTAACGAAACATCAGGAATATTCTCCGGTTCCCGGTCTTCCTCAGCTTTAACCCCTTCTTCACTCGTACCACCGGCTGTATCCGTTACACTGTCCGGAAACGATTCCATCCCTGCCCCATCCATTGCATCTCCTGCCAGCATTTCCTGTACACTATTTGTAGAGCTTGCCGCGTTATCACTGCCACCATTTATACTACGGTAACCGATAAAACATAATCCTGCAAAGGCCAAAGCCACACAAGCTGCACAAATCTGCTTATGTTGCTTTATAAAAACAATCACTCTGTCAACACTGCTGCCTTTTTCGCTTCGTTCCAATAATTCCTCCGGAACATTCTGAAGCGACTCAAACAGTGCTTCCATTTTTTGTGTATTCTTCTCTGAACTCAGATTATTTTCCATATTACTCATTAAATCACAATTCCTTCCTGTTCCAGATGTGCTTTCAATTTCCCACGGGTACGAAACAATATTGTTTTCACCGTATTAAGATTCATGTGATATCTGTCTGCTATAGACTGATAATCCTCCACATACCAGTATCTGCGAAGAAATACATTACAATCTCTCGCCGGCAGACTCCTCAAAAATTTATGAATCGTCTGCTCCAATTCTGCCGCTATCGTCAGATCTTCAATCGTATCTTCTGATGGCAAACATTCCGCAAGTTCCTCCAGTGCTACTTCTATATTCCCACCGCCACGCTTTTGGGCACGTTTGCTCTTATACCTGTCAAAAGCCAGATTGCGGGTAATGGCCCCAAGAAATAGTTGCAGTTTCCCTGGTTTTTGCGGCGGAATCGCATTCCATGCACGAAGCCATGTATCATTGATACACTCCTCCGTATCCTCCCTGTCATATAAAATATTAAAAGCAATACTGTAACAATACTTTCCGTATTTCTCCTGTGTATTCACAATAGCCTGCTCATTCCTGGCGAAATACAAATCTATAAGCTCTGTATCTTTCACTGATTTTTCCTCCTGAGAATTCATCGCTGCTACCGTTATCTGTATCGACGGTAATCATTCACAAAAGTTTCAAACTCCGGCATTTTACTTTTCGTTTTACATAGAAAACACCTCAAATGCAGATTGGTTTCAACATTTGAGGTGCTCATATATCACATTCTGTAAGGTCTGTTCCTACATACCGTCAATCTCATGATAATGCTGCTTCATAACATACATGGATTCGTCTGCCTTACGCAAATACTCTTCAGGGCTGTAGGTTTCACCGGGATGCATAACCACTGCACCGAAACTTACCGTTAACGGGAAGATTAAATCCTTCTGACCTTTAAGCTCCTCCAGATTAACCGCCAGCTTATCCTTAATCTCCTCCGCTTCAGACATATCCTTACATTCACCTACCATGATGAACTCATCACCACCATAACGGACAGCAATCCAATCCTGTGGTAAAGTCATTTTAATTGCGTCCGCAACAGTACACAGAGCAATATCTCCATGCAGATGGCCGTATTGATCATTTATCATCTTCATACGATTAATATCTGCAAAAATCATGGCACCGGTTTTACCTTCCTTCTGGCACTTCTGCAGATAAGGGAATGCTATACTTTCACATCCGCTTCTGTTACGAAGTCCGGTCAAAGGGTCTGTCATGGATATATCTATTAATTTGTGATTCAATACGTCCAGACGAATATTCTGACGTACCCTCTCCAAATCCTGACTCAAGTGACGTGCCCATGTATATAATGTCTGCTCATACAGTGCACGCACCTCATCTATAAATACGGTATAACCCACACATTTCTCATCCGTATGCAGTGGAAGGAACATATATAAATGAGACTCTTCAGACTCTCCATCATAGTACGGTAAAAGCTGTTTGCTGGGGAACAGCATGCCATCCTGCGGCTGTCCGTTTACCAGATGCACAAAGGTTTCCATACGTTCCGTATATTCACCCGGATTCAACATAATGTCCATTTCATCATTTGCAAAGAAATCTTCTACCAGACATATGATAAAGTTTGCACCTTCAAAAGCATGATTGTATGCAAAATTACCATTCATAGATGCTTTCAGGTCACTGACTGAAGTTAACTTTGCCAGCGTTTCATCTATATGTCTGAAATGCCATTCATTGATACTACTTTCCTTTTTACCTCTGAATGCATTAATAACTGCTCGTAATCGCTCCTCTTTTCTCTCCTCGCTGACGCCGCAGCCACAACTTTCGCCGGCAATAAACTTAGACGGATAGGTTGTTTTGGCAGGTATTTCTTCACCTGACATACTCTTCAGAAGTAAGTCCATACCATCATACCCCAGCTTATCCCATCCTCTCGCCACTGTGGACAAAATAGGATAGAACTGTTGTCCCGTTGCCACATTATCACATCCGGTTACCAGTACATCCTCCGGTACCTTATAACCGGCATTATTTAATGCAGAGCATACACCTATCGCCATCTCATCATTTGCACAAACAATTGCATCCGGCAACTTGGGATGTGATGAAATCCATGCATTTATCGCTTCATAGGAATCAAAATAGGACCACTCACCTCTGAGAATATTGGATGCAGACAATCTTAATCCAGCTTTCTTTAACGCATCCACTGTAGCTTTCAGACGAAGCTGACTCTCCTGATTATCCGCCGGGCCGCTGACAAAAACAAAGTCTTTGGCCTTATGCACCTGAATCATGTGCATTACCAGTTCATATACTCCGGAATAAGTTTCGGTACCTAGGAAAGGAATGCCATCAAGCTCATATTCCATACAAATAGCAGGAACCTTATACTTCAGTATCTGCTTAGTCAGATAATCCCTTTCACTATTTAAATAAATTGTATTGGATAACAGAATTACACCATCAAATTCACTAATTTTAGGCAGATTGAATATAGCCCTGGCACTTATATTTTCCAGCTTGGACTCTGCACCGGACGAATAATTAACAAATGCAAATATATCAATATTATTCTCGCCGGCACGTTTTCGAATACCTTCCAGTACCAGTTCTAAAAATTCATTACTCCACCCATTTGCGAATACTGCAATCCTTTTCTTCATACCGTAAACCTCGCTTTTTGTTTAGCCTAGTTATGATTATGAACATTATATCACATTATCTACAAAAAGAACACTAAAATATCTTTTTTTCTATAAATTGTAACTAATTTTAGTAATTTTCTTTTCTAATCTCGAAATAAGCCTGGGGATGGTTACATACAGGACATACCTCAGGTGCTGCAGTACCGACTACCACATGACCGCAGTTACGGCATTCCCACACCTGCACGCCACTCTTTTCAAACACTTCCTTTGCTTCCACATTATGAAGCAGGGCACGATATCTTTCTTCGTGCTGCTTTTCAATGGCAGCCACACCACGGAACTGTGCAGCCAGTGCAGTAAATCCCTCTTCCTCTGCCTCCTGTGCCATTCTCTCATACATATCTGTCCATTCATAATTCTCGCCTACTGCTGCCTTTAATAAATTCTCCTGCGTCGTTCCCAACTCACCTAAAGCTTTGAACCACAGCTTTGCATGCTCTTTTTCATTCTCAGCAGTCTTTAAAAACAACTCTGCAATCTGCTCATAACCATTTTTCTTTGCAACGGATGCAAAATAAGTGTATTTATTTCTTGCCTGGGATTCACCTGCAAATGCCTCCCATAAGTTTTTCTCTGTTTTTGTACCTGCATACGGATTCTGTCCCATAATATACCTCCTGAATTCAAATAAATATAATTTTGTTTTATATATACATTGCATATATATTAAATTATTATACCACAATCCGTTTTTTTCTTCTACCAAATCACCTGAAATATCCACTTTTTTTATACATATTTTCAATGCAACATTTTTCCATCCGTTTGCAACATTTTTCCATTCACTTGCACCATGTTTTCGGCTAATGTACATCTATAAAGCAACAAAATTCATAGATATATCATAAAATAAGGGAGGTTGCATATGAGCGAACAGAAATTGGGTTTATTACCTGCACTGGGCTGGAATTCCTGGAATACATTTACCTGGGATATCAACGAAACATTAATTAAAGAAATGGCAGACATCATAGTAGCAGAAGGCTATAAGGATGCCGGTTACGAATATGTGGTTATCGATGACTGCTGGAGTCTGAAGGAACGTGACGCTGAAGGCAGACTGGTACCGGATCCCGCAAAATTCCCCAATGGTATGAAGGCCGTAGCTGACTACATTCATTCCAAGGGACTTAAATTCGGTATGTACTCCTGCGCCGGAACCCATACCTGTGCCGGATATCCCGGCAGTTTCGAGCACGAATTCGAAGACGCGCGTCAATTTGCGCAGTGGGGTGTTGATTATCTGAAATATGACTACTGCTTCAAACCCCGCCATGTATCCGGCGAACTGCTGTACAAACGCATGAGTATGGCACTGAAAAATTGCGGCCGTGATATTCTGTTTTCTGCATGTAACTGGGGTGAAGATAATGTTTATCAGTGGATCCGTGAGTCCGGTGCACATTCCTACCGTTCTACGGGCGATATCCAGGATCATTGGGACTCCATCAAACGTATAGCACTTTCGCAGATTGAAAAAGAGCCCTATACAGGCTCCTATTGTCACAATGATATGGATATGTTGGTGGTAGGTATGTACGGTGGCAGCAACAGCGACTTCATCGGAAGCAAGATCGGCGGTTGTACCGACGCACAATACAGAACACATTTTGCACTCTGGTGTATGATGGGTTCCCCCCTTATGATTGGTTGTGACCTGCGCAAGGCCAATGATTTCACCAAGGACCTGCTCCAGAATAAGGACCTGCTTGCCATCAATCAGGATCCTGAAAGCAGAGGTGCCTACCGTATCAAGGTAGAACCTCAGTGGTTCAGTGAAACGGATGCCTTTGTACTGGCTAAAGTACTGGCTGACGGTGATATCGCTCTTGGTTTCTTTAACTTCAGCGATACCCCCAGAGAATTGTCCCTGCAGTTCTGGGATATCGGCCTTCCCTATGCTTCTAAAATGGCTTTAAAGATGTATGACTGTATCAACCACAAGGAAATCGGCTCCTTCAGAGAACGCTATGCACCCACTGTCCCTGCAGGTGACTGTGTCATCATGCGTGCGAGCCTGGAAACAGTATGAGTACCGGCTGTTTCCAATGCGGCACTGCCCTGACCGGAGACGAAAAGGCCATCTGTATGAAACTGATTTCCCGCAATACCAGAGAATTTTACTGTCTGGATTGTCTGGGCAATAAGCTGGGCTGCGGTCGCGGTCCCATAGAAGAACGAATACGCTACTACCGGGAAAGCGGTAACTGCGTGCTGTTTCGTTAAACTTTATTAAAATTATTCCTACAATTGTTTCTATAACCACTCGGAGTGATGCCCTGTACTTTTTTGAATGTTTTGGAAAAGTGCAGGGCATCCTCATACCCTACAGAAGCAGCCACTGCCTGGACACTCATATCCGTATCCTGCAAAAGTCTGCGTGCCTTTTCCATCCGTACACTCGCCAGATACTGTTGGGGCGCCATCCCCACCGACTCTTTAAACAATCGAAATAAATGGGTACGGTCTATATGCAGATGTTTCGCAATCTCCGGCACCTTCAAATCACTTCTCCAGTAATAATTGGCGATATATTCTCCCGCAAGCTGCATATATGCCTTCTGGTTATCCTCCTCTGAAGAAAGATTATCCCTGAAATAACAGGTTAAAAGCAGATGCAGTCTGGCCGCCTCCTGCTCCTGACGAACAATACGGTCCGCAGCATCCGAAACTACCTGAAACTGCTCATGAAGTCCCGGCATTTGCTGCATAATCGGCTTTTCTCTCGTAAATCCGGTCAATGCAAGCAATCGCTCCACACCGTTACCACGAAAATCAACCCATTCATACTCCCAGGGACATTCCTCATCCGGATAGTAAAAATATTCTTCGTCCGGATAAATCAAAAAAGAGTCTCCCTTTTGTAAGGTATGTACTTCTCCCTGCACCTTTACACATCCCCTGCCTGACAATACATAATGCAAGGCATACAAATCCCGGCATCCGGGTCCCCAATGATGCTGATTGGCTTCCTTATACCCGTAACCGATACAAATCAATTCTCTCTCGTATATTTGCTTTTGTACGCCGCTTCCCATGCATTCTCCTCTTTACATACGCAATTTTCTTTCCCGATTAGGGTGTCAAAAGGTGGTTTGAGAATTGTACCAAGGAAAAATGCAGAAAAAATTTAAACGCAAACAACTGCAACGTGCTGACAAACTAACCGGCAACTACGACTAAAGCCTCTCAGCAAAGGCTTCGAGCCTAGTCTTCGTAACCGGTGGATTTTGTCAGACACTAAAAACGCAGTTTAGGTGTTTGCTTATTATATTTTTTCTGCATTTTTCCATACTACGTTTTAATCCACCTTTTGACACCCTAATCCTATTCTATAGAAAACGCCGGTCACCGAAATGACCGACGCATATTTATTCGGAAACATCCTCCTCATGGGCAAGTGAAATCTCCGGCATCAGTTCATCATGCATAATCACTAATGCTCTCTCAATGATTTCAAGCTCTTTAGGAGTGAATCTCTGTTCCATACGTTTCATTACAATACCGATATATCGATAACTGATATTGTAATAATTGATATATTTCTCTGTAACTTCCAAATGAAACTCTCTTCGGTCCTGCTCGGACTGAATCTTGTTCAAATATCCCTTTTTAATCAGGTTATTTACCTTGTAGGCCGCGTTGGGAGACGATATATTAGCTACTTTTGCAAACTCATTAATCGTAGGATTATGCATAGAATAAATAATCTCCATACAAAAGGACTCCACTGTGGTCAGTGACGCCTCTCTCTCCTGCACACGTTCAAAGAACTTCGTATAGAAGTGTAATTTAAATTTCGTATAAACCTTGTTAAATGCATCCTGTAGCATCTTTCTCCTCCGTTAACACAAATCATTATGACCTGCTTCCTTATAAGGATTATACCAATATTATGACTGAATTGCAAATGTAAGTTCCGCCACTACTGCCACCTGTCCGTCCACAGTTGCCACAGCACTTCCCACACCGATAGGACCGCGGCGTTTAATGATTTCACATTTCATCTCCAGTACGTCACCGGGCACTACCTGACGCTTAAAACGTGCAGACTTCACCCCGCCGAACAATACGATTTTTCCTTTATTTTCTTCTTCCGTAAGAATCGCCACTGCACCGGTCTGCGCCAACGCCTCCAATATAAGTACACCGGGCATTACATGCTGCTGCGGAAAATGTCCCAGAAATTGCATCTCATTAGCAGTTACACATTTGATTCCCACTGCACTCTGTCCGGGAATGCACTCTTTGATACGGTCCACCAGCAAAAACGGATAACGATGGGGCAGTATTTCCTGTATCTGATTTGAATTAAGTTCCATAAATTTTATACCTCTCCGTAAGCGAAATACTTAACAACCACTTTTTTACACATATTTCTTAAACAAAATACTTGCATTATGTCCGCCAAAACCAAGAGAATTAGACATCGCGTACTCCACCTTTGCTTCTCTTCCCTGATTGGGCACAATATCCAAATCACAAGCTTCGTCAGGCACCTGATAATTAATGGTGGCAGGCAGATAATCCTGATTTACACACATGGCAGTGATTACCGCTTCTACTGCACCACTTGCACCCAATAAATGACCTGTCATGGACTTGGTGGAGCTTATTGCAAGATTTCCTGCATGTTCACCAAATGCCAGCTTGATGGCTGCTGTTTCGCCCTTGTCATTTAAAGGTGTGGATGTACCATGTGCATTGATATAATTTACTACCTCAGGCTGTACGCCTGCATCTGCCACAGCCAACTGCATACAAGCCGCTGCACCGCTGCCATCCTCTAAGGGCGCAGTCACATGATGTGCATCACAGTTCGCACCGTAACCTACTACTTCACAGTAAATCTTTGCTCCTCTTTTAACTGCATGCTCATATTCTTCCAATACAAGCACACCGGCACCTTCTCCCATTACGAAACCGCTACGCTCCTTATCAAAAGGAATGGACGCACGATTAGGATCCGTTGCCTGACAAAGGGCCTTTAAGGAAGTAAATCCGCCGATACCTAAGGGGGTAATACTTGCTTCCGCACCACCGCAAAGCATTACTTCACTATACCCGTCTCGGATATAATGAAAAGCATCGCCAATAGCATTGGTACCGCTTGCACAGGCAGTTACCACACAGCTACACATTCCTTTGAAACCATGGGCAATGGCTACCTGTCCCGCTGCCAGATTGGTAATAACCATGGGAATAAAGTAGGGAGATACTCTGTCATACCCCTTCTCATAGCCCTTGATATCCTCGCTCTGAATGGTATTCAGTCCACCGATACCGCTGGAAAGAATTACGCCACATCTGCTTTTATCCAGCTGCTCTGCATCAAAACCGGCATCCGCCATAGCCTCATTGGCTGCAACCATGGCAAACTGGGTGAATCTGTCCATTCTGCGTACTTCCCTTTTATCCAGAACTTCCTCCGGCACAAAATTCTTTACTTCACCTGCCAAAGTTACCTTTCTGCCAGTAGTATCAAATTGCGTAATCGGTCCGATACCGCATACCCCTTCCTTTACGGATTTCCACATATCTTTTACGTTATTTCCGATGGGAGTAATTGCTCCCATACCGGTTACTACTACACGTCTCATATCGCCATTCCTCCGTCAACGCAAATCACTTGTCCTGTAATGTATCTGCTATCCTCGCCTGCCAGAAATGCTACTGCATTGGCCACATCTTCTGCCCGTCCCATCTCTTTAAAGGGTATGGATTCTAATATTTTTTCTTTGGCTCCATCACTGAGTACACCGGTCATATCCGTTTCAATCATGCCTGGTGCAATGGCATTTACCGTAATCTTTCTGGATGCCAGTTCTCTTGCCAGAGACTTGGTCATTCCGATGATACCGGCTTTGCTGGCTGCATAGTTCACCTGTCCGGCATTACCCATCACACCTACTACACTGCTGATATTAATGATTCTGCCACTTTTTTTCCTTAACATAATCTTGGATGCTTCACGCATCATACAAAAAGCACCCTTCAGATTGACATCCATAACCGCATCAAAGTCCTCATCAGACATTCTGATAATCAATCCGTCTCTGGTGATACCGGCATTATTTACAAGTACGTCCAACTGACCGCCACCCAGTTCAAGGGCCTTTGCTACCAATTCCGTACATACCGCGCTGTCACTGACATCCGCCTTGACTGCATAAGCTTCTACGCCATACGCTTTGCAAAGAGCAATGGTTTCCTGCGCTGCTGCTTCACCGTTATTATAATTAAATATAATATCCATACCATCCTTTGCCAGTCTCTCGCAGATTGCCCTACCGATTCCTCTGCTTCCACCGGTTACCAGTGCTACTTTCTTTTTATCCACGGATATATTCCTCCTTCTGCTCCAAAACCTTTTGCAAATCCTCTGCATTATCGATGGTCAAGACCGTTACTTCTTTTCCCATGGCCTTTGCAGTCTTTTTCACAAAACCGCTTAAGGTATTGCCGGGACCAATTTCAATGAACTGCTCCGCACCCGCTTCCAAAAGTTTCTGAATACTCTCTTCAAAATGTACACCGGACTTTACCTGCTGCTCTAGAATATCCTTTAAATTATCACTACCATTGTAGAAATCACCGGTTACATTCAGTACAATTGGCACCTTCGGTGCTGCAAATGCTACTTCTTCCAGTTTGTCACGAAGGGCCGTTGCCGCAGGCTCCATGTATTTGGTATGGAAGGGACCGCTCACATTCAGTCTGATACAACGTTTTGCTCCCTTTTCCTTTAATGCTGCTTCTGCTGCTGCCACGCCGGTTTCATCACCACAAATGACATATTGTCCGGGACAGTTATAATTTACCAATGTAACAAACCCTGCACCCTGACTTTCCGCACAGGCCTGCTCCACCACATCGCTGGTCATACCAAGGACAGCACTCATGCTACACTGATGTCCCTTAGCGGCCTGCGCCATAGCACGTCCTCTGAAGGCTGTCACTTCCACATAATCCTTTGCGGATATTACGCCGGCTCCATGAAGGGCACCATATTCCCCCAGACTAAGTCCGCATGCTGCATCCGGAACGATACCATTGGCCTTCAGCACATTGGTAACTCCTGCCGCAAAAGCTGCCATACAGGGTTGTGTATGCTCTGTCTGAGACAACTGCTCAAGAGGACCTTCGTGCATCATGGTCTTTAAGTCAAATTCTAATTGAATCTCGTCCACAACCTCCCTGTATTCCGGAAAGTTTTCATAAATATCCAGGCCCATTCCGGCCTTCTGACTACCCTGACCGGCATACATAAATACTGTTTTCATCCTTTAACCATACCTTTCTATATTCCTGCTTCCGCAACCAGGCTGTCCATCAGCTCTTTTACGGTCAGTTCTTTATCCACACGCCATGCGTTTTCACCGCAGAAGAAAAGACCATCCTCCACATTACCACGCACCGCTTCAATTAATGCTCTACTGATACAATAGGGTGTTAAATCGCCCTTTTTACAGGCTGTCAGACAACCATTACAAAGTACCGGCGCGAACTTCGCTCCCGCTTTCAACCGCTGTAAAAGAGGCGTATTAATCGCTCTTGCAGGCATACCCACGGGACTTTCAATGATTATGATATCTTCTTTCTTTGCATCCACAATCATCTTTTTGAAATTTTCATGGGCATCACATTCTTTGGTCGCAATGAATCTGGTAGCCAGCTGAATACCTTCAGCTCCAAGTTTCATGAAATGCGCCATATCAAAGCCATCAAATACTCCACCGGCCACAAATACCGGAATCTTGGTATTCTGCTCTTTTTCAAAAGGTTCTATCTGCTCCAGCACATCCTCCAATATCTCTTCATTGGTCTTGGCAGTCTCTTCCTTTAATTCCTCAGGGGAAAATCCCAGATGTCCTCCGGCCTTGCTGCCTTCCAGTACAAAGAAATCCGGCAGAATCCCAAACTTTTTCAAATAACTCTTACACAAAAGCGCTGCGGCCTTGCCACTGGAGATTACCGGAGCCACCAGACACTTAGTCCCTTTGGTAAATTCCGGAAGTCGGATGGGTAGTCCTGCCCCCGATATAATCGCATCTGCGCCGGCTTCAATAGCACATCTGCAGGTAGCCTCATAATTGGATACTGCCGTCATGATATTCACTGCCACCATACCAATCCCACCTGCAATCTCTTTTGCCTTCGCAATGTGTTTCTTTAATGCACGTAAATTCGCTTCCTTGGGATTTGTCTCAAAATCCGGCTCATCATAACCTGCATTCACAGAACTGATGACACCCATACCACCGCACTTTGCCACATTTCCTGCCAAACCTGACATGGATACGCCCACGCCCATACCGCCTTGAATAATCGGCACCTGTAATTCTTTGTCTTTAATAAACATTATACACCCAGCCTTTTTACTACCTCTATATAACCTGCATACATTTCATCCAGAATCTTTTTAAGAGGTTTGATCTCCTTCAGCTGACCGGCCACCTGTCCTGCCATCAGCGAACCATTGGTTACATCTCCCTCAAATACCGCTCTTTTTAAGGAGCCCAGCGTAAACTTCTCCAACTCCATCTTATCCGCGCCGGCCTTTTCCTGCTTTACATACTCTCTGGCCATGGTATTTTTAATGATTCTCACCGGTGTACCTGCAATACGTCCGGTTACAATGGTGGAATTGTCCTTTGCCTTCAGCACTGCTTCTTTGTAAGCCGCATGAATGGGACACTCCTCAGACACCAGCAAACAGGTTCCCAGCTGTACACCACTTGCTCCCAGCGCAAAAGCTGCTGCCAACTGACGGCCGTCGGCAATGCCGCCTGCTGCAATTACCGGGATGGACACTGCATCCACCACCTGGGGTACCAATGTCATGGTGGTCATCTCACCTACATGTCCGCCACTCTCGGTGCCTTCTGCAATCACAGCATCTACGCCCATGGACTCCATCTTTTTCGCCAATGCCACTGCTGAAACTACAGGCATAATAATCATGCCGTGAGCCTTCCAGTTTTCCACGTATTTGGAAGGATTCCCTGCACCTGTGGTAACCACCCTTACGCCTTCTTCCACAATTAGCTCAGCCATCTCATCCACCTGAGGATGCATCAGCATCAGATTTACACCAAAAGGCTTATCTGTTAAGCTTTTACATTTCCTGATATTGTCACGCAGCATATCCACACTCATGCCACCTGCACCGATTAAACCCAATCCGCCTGCATTAGACACAGCCGCCGCAAATTCCCCTGTTGCTATATTTGCCATTCCTCCCTGAATAAAGGGATATTTTGTACCTAACAACTCGTTAATCTTCATATCCTTCGCCCTTTCTCCTTCACTATATGGTCAACAATGCACTGCTCCAGGTAAAACCTGCACCGAAACCTACTGCAATCACACGCATGCCTTTCTTAAGCAGTCCCTTTTCCAACATTTCATCCATCAGCAAGGGAATGCTTGCAGCTGAAGTATTGGCATAATTTGCAATATTGGTATAGAACTTCTCATCACAGCCGGGATATTTCTTGCTGACATGTTCTATAATGCGTTTATTTGCCTGATGGCAAAGTACATAATCAATGTCCTCCATATTCAATTGTCCATCTTCCAGAATCGTATCAATCCCCTGCTTCAGCACTTTCACTGCAAACTTGAATACTTCCCTTCCATCCATCTGAAGCTTTGCGTTGTCATATCCGGGCCCTTTTCCCCAAAGCACATCTGCATTTCCATCGGACCATGCTCTATGTATAAATTCGCTGTCGTCCAGTTCCAGCACCGCTGCTCCTGCGCCGTCTCCGAATAAGACACAACTGGAACGGTCGTTAAAATCCATAATCCTGGATAAATGTTCACTACCGATTAACAATGCATATTTCTTTCTACTGTTCTGCAACAGACCTCTGCAGATGTTCAGCCCATATAAAAATCCGGAACATGCTGCACTGATATCAAAGGAGATTACCTCTGTAGGCAGCCCTAATGCCTTTTGTACCAGGCATGCTGTAGAGGGAAATGCGTACTCCGCGGTAGAAGTAGCCACCACTACCACGCCGATATCCTCCCTGCTAATCCCGGCCTTCCCCAGCGCATCTTCTGATGCTGCCACAGCTAGTGTCACTCCTGTTTCTTCCTCACAATAATATCTCTGACAGATACCTGTTCTGGTTTGTATCCATTCGTCACTGGTATCCACTATTTCACTTAAATCATCATTGGTCACTACCTTGCCCGGGAGTCCCTTACCTGTAGCAACAATATGTATTCCCTGCATATTCATACTCATGCCTTTCCAATACCTCTGCCGATCACAAACACTCCCCCGGATACTTCCATTTACTTTCAATAATCGGTCACTTTTATATTCTATAAACTCTTCCCTATTTGCGGAAAACAGAGTGCCTCCCAGCACTCTGTCTGAAACTCCGCCAATCTACTTCACCAATTCAAAACGGTCAAATAACTCCCACAAATTTTCTTATTTCTGGCTTTCAATATAGTCAACGATATCCTTAACGGTTACAAACTTCATCAATTCTTCATCAGAAATAGAAATCTCAAAAGCCTCCTCCAATGCCATGTTAAGCTCTACAGCATCCAAAGAATCCAGACCCAGATCATCCTTTAAATTTGCTTCCAGAACTACCTTGTCCGCATCACAATTAACAGTTTCAACGATGGTTTCTTTTACCTTTTCAAAAGTCATTTTTTTAATCTCCTTTTTATTTTACTTAAATATATTGAAATAATATATTGAAAACATTATATCATCCATACTATGTATGTCAATAAAAACCCGGATTTGTTGGTTTTAAAATTTCCTGAAACGTTCATATCGATCGTTCAGAATATACTTTTCTGTTTTTCCCTGATACTTTTCCAAAAACTTCAAAATATCCCATTTTAGCTTCAGGCACATCTTTCTCATGTTTTTGTCATCGAATTTCTCCGGTTCTTTACAGATTTTATCTACTACTTTCAAATCATATAGGTCTTTTGAAGTCATCTTCATTAGGTCTACGGCCTCAGGTGCTCTCTTACTGTCTTTCCACAGAATACTTGCATACCCTTCAGGGGTTAATATGGAATAAACCGCATTTTGCAGAATATATACTTCGTTGGCCACACTTAAGGCAAGTGCTCCGCCGCTTCCGCCTTCCCCATGAATAATGGACAAGATAGGCACCTTGATTGTAGATATGTCCTTTAACAATTGGGCTATCACATATCCCTGGCCCTGCTCTTCCGCCTCCTTACCACACGCCGCACCTATGGTATCTACAAAGCATACAATCGGACGTTTGAATTTTTCTGCCTGCTTCATCAAGCGAAGTGCTTTTCTGTAACCGCTGGGGGAAGGCATACCCCAGTTACGATATAACGCCTCCTGGATATCATTCTTACCTTTTTGTACACCGATTACCGTAACCGCATCCCCATTTAATGTAGCAATACCTCCCACAATCGCATGGTCATCTTCAATAGTTCTATCCCCATGCAATTCATAGAAGGAGTCAAAAATTCTCTCTATGTAGCCCAAACTTGTAGGACGGTCCGTTGCACGGGCTCTTTGCACTGTCTGCCAGGCACTGAGATTCCCATGTGCGGTATCATTACTCTCTTTTTTCTGTTTAGGACAAATAATTCTCTTTCTCTTTTTCTGATGGTGCGTCAAAACCATCCCCATGTATTTTCGCATATTCGCGCGTTCTACGATATCATCAACTGCACCATGATCCAACTGAAACTCCGCTGTCTGGAAGCCTTCCGGCAGTTTCGCTCCCGTATTCTGTTCTATTACTCTGGGACCTGCGAAACCAATCATTGCCCCTCTTTCAGCCAGTACAATATCTGCAATTAATGCAAAGCTGGCAGTAACGCCGCCCATGGTAGGATTGGTCAAAACCGATATGTAAAGCAAGCCGGCTTCATCATGCCTCTTCACTGCAGCAGCAGTCTTTTCCATTTGCATCAGGGAAATAATTCCCTCCTGCATCCTGGCGCCGCCGGAACAGCAAAACAATATGACGGGAAGCTTCTTCTGAGTTGCACGTTCGAACAGTCTGGTCACACGCTCTCCTACAATTTGT